>NZ_JAYRLZ010000188.1:0-4907 GCF_041904975.1 Chitinimonas sp.
CTGGCGCAATTTGTTGGAGATGGGCAGAAAGAACAGATTGGCCGAACCCACCCCATAGATGGTGGCGACAAAGGCCACCGCGATGCCGGCACCGAGCTTGGAGGGGTCGGACAGGTTTTCCATCACGTGGATCAGCCCCATCACCGCGCCGAGAATGCCGATGGTGGGCGCATAGCCGCCGGCTGCACCCCAGATCTGCGCGCCGGCGCGATATTTCTCGTCATAAGCGCTGGGGTCCAGCTCCATGGTCTGGCGAATGGCCTCCGGCTCGGCGCCATCGACCAGCATTTGCAAGGCGCGACGGATAAAGGGGTCTTTCTCGCTCATCAGCGGGGTTTCCAGTGCCAACAGCCCACCGCGCCGGGCGGTATTGCTCCAGGTCACCATGGTCTTTACCAGTGCTTCCGGGTCGTCCTTGGGCGGCAACACCACCCAGCGCAGCATGCGGGTGCCGTCGAGAAAGCTGGTCAGGGTACTTTGCAGCAATACTGCGCCGGCGGTGCCGCCGATGACGATCAAGAAGGCGGTGGCCTGCAGCAGTGAGGAAATGCGGCCGCCCTCGAGCACCTGGCCGCCGACGATGGCGCATAAACCGATTAACAGGCCGATCAGGCTCAATCTATCCATGTAGGGGGCGTTCGTGGTTAAGGTTGATCTGTATGCTCATCGGCCTGCCGCATTTCCTACTTGCCGGTCCAGTCGCGCAGTTTGACGCGCAGGCGGGCAATTGCCTGGCTATGCAGCTGGCACACGCGTGACTCCGATACATTGAGTACGGCGCCGATTTCCTTGAGATTGAGGTCCTGCTCGTAATACAGCGCCATGACCAGCTTTTCGCGCTCGGGCAGGTTGGCGATGCCATCAACCAGCACCTGACGGAAATTGCCCTCGTCCAGTTCATTCAGCGGGTCGGACAGCATATCGGCGGCGAGCGAATCGAGCATATGCGGAGCATCGTCGTCGTCATCGCGGTCATCGTAGTAGATCAGCTGATGGCCACGGCAATCGCCAAGCAGTTCCTGATACTCGCTCAGGCTCAGATTCATCGCGGCGGCCATTTCCGACTCGGTAGCCGGTCGGCCGAGCTGATGCTCGAGCTTGACCATGGCGCTTTCGATATCGCGCATCGAACGGCGCAGATGGCGCGGCAACCAGTCGGCCTCGCGCAATTCGTCGAGCATGGCGCCACGGATGCGCTGGCTGGCATAGGTCTCGAACTGCACACCGGCGGTGACATCGAAGTTACGTGCGGCTTCCATCAGGCCGATCAGGCCGGCCTGGATCAGGTCATCGACTTCGACGCTGGCCGGCAGGCGGGAAACCAGATGGTAGGCAAGGCGTTTGACCAGCGGCGCATTGGCATTGACGCGCTCTTCCACCGGATCGGCGGCATTTTGCCGGTACAGACCAAGGGCGCGGGTAGATGGCATGCTTTGTGTCGGAGAAAAGTTAACTTAGTTATGCCCTAGTTATCGGGGCTTTGCCAGCATTGCACGCGCATTGTGGTAAAGCGTAGCAATCGGCAGTGCTCGCTGGCAATGGCTCAGCGGTCATGATCCAGCCTTCGGCATAGCTCGAGTGCCCGATACATCAGGTTGGCGCTATCGGCGCTGCTGCTGCGGCGCGGCCAGCGGCGCATGGCCGCGGCCAGCTGGGCAAACGCAACACTGGCTTCGCTTTGCGGGAAGGCATGTGCAACTGGCTGGCCGAGCTTGTTGGCACGTGCCAGCTGCTCGTCTTCCGGTACAAAGCCGATCAGCTTCATGCTGACATCGAGATAACGCAGGGCCACTTCCTTCACCCGGTTGAACAGCGCCATGGCGGTTTCCAGCGTACGCACCCGGTTCGCCAGCAAGCGAAAATCGCGCCGGCCGAATTCGGTATGCAGACGCTTGATGGTGGCATAGGCCGAAGTGATCGAATCGGCCGAGGGGGTGATCACTACCACCACCTCGTCTGCCGACAGCGCGAGGCCCGGTGCGTGGTCATCGGCAATCGGCCGGGCGTCGATCAGCACGCAGTCGATGCGCGCAATCAGCGAATCGTATTCGTCGCTAAGCTGCTCGGCGCGGCCAGGAGGCAGGCGGTTGATGGCGGCCGGAAAGGCGGCCGGCATCAGCTCGAATCCGGGGGCGGATAGCAGCAATTCATCCAGCCGCACTTCGCGGGCGGCGGCGTGCTCGAAGGCGTGGCGCTGGCGCAGCTGCAGGCGCTGGATGGCGTTATGGCGGCTTTCGTCTTCATCCAGCAGCAAAACACGCTGATCCAGCGCGGCAATCGAGGCGGCCAGATTCAGGCTCAGCGTGGTCACGCCGGTGCTGCCGCCTCCAGTCAGGGCAATGGACTGGCCTCCGGCGCCGCCCACCAGCTTGCGCAGGCTCGCTGCCTGGTCGGTGGCTATGGTGGCAACACTGTTGTCGAAGCGATCCATCCGCTTGCTCACGCTGCCGTTTCGCGCCAGGTAAAGTCCAGCGTCGGGCTTTGCGCGCCGACGAACAGGGCGTACTCCTCTTGCTTGAGGCGGTAGGCTGGCGCTTCCGGCGGGGTTTTGAATACCCGGTCGATCAGGTAGGCGGCGCTGGCGAGATGCAGGTCTTCCGGCACGCGCTGCCCATTGGTGATGTAGTAGAGCGGCAGCTTGTAGCGCACGATCACATCAAGGCCGCTACCGAGGCTGAATGCTTCATCGGTCTTGGTGAATACGCAACCGGCGAGGCCCTCGCCGTGATAGCGCCGCACCACATCGTCCAGCGTGCTGCCATGGGCATTGGCGCTGAGCAGCAACAGGCGTTTGACCGGCGTGGTCTGGCCGGCCAGCAGGGCAATCTGCTCGACTACCCGCTGATCGCGCTGGCCCATGCCCACCGTGTCGATCAGCACCAGAAGGCGATTGCGCAAATCGGCCAGGGTTTGTGCCAGATCGCTCTCGTCGGTGACTGCATATACCGGCACCCCCAGTATCTTGCCGTAGATGCGCAGCTGGTCCTGCGCGCCGATACGGTAGCCATCGGTGGTGATCAGGGCGACGCGCGCTGCGCCATGCTTGAGCGTGGCACGTGCCGCCAGCTTGGCCACCGTGGTGGTCTTCCCGACACCGGTGGGGCCGACCAGGGCATAAACGCCGCCGGCATCGACAATATCGCTGCCGTTGCCGACAGTGGGCAGATTATGTTGCAGCGCGGTGCGCGCCCATTTCATGCCGCGCTCGATGCTATAGCCCTGCGGCATATGTTCGACGATCTGCCGGCTCAAGGCTGGGCTGAAGCCTACGCCGAGCAGGCGCCGCAGTACTTCCAGCCGCTCCGGGTTCTGCCGCTTCAATTCATTCCAGGCCAGCCCGGCCAGCTGGCCTTCCAGCAGGCTGCGCAGCATCTTGATTTCGCCGCTGATGTCTTCCATGCCATGGCTGAGGGTGTCGATGCGCCGGCTGTGTTCGCCAAGATCGAGCGGCGGCGCGGACTGGATAGGCGCGGCGGCGAGGATGCTGGCAGGGGCGGGCGGGGCAGCTTCAACGGCGGTGCCTGTTTTGGCATTGCCAGAACCCAATACCGGTTCCACCCGCTGACCACTGTTTACCGGCGCCTGGGTGAGGTCCAGCTCCGGCGGCTCATAGCGGTAGCGTGCCGTGAAGGGTGTAGCCGGCGTTGGCGCCGTTTCCGGGATGATGTCGTGCACCGCTTCCGGCGCGATCACCACGGCCGGGCGCGCGGGTTCCGGCGCGGCGGGCCTGGCGGCAGACGGGCGCGGTGCTTCGGCCTTGGCCGGGCTGCGCAGGCTGCTGCTGAGCGAGAGTTCCTCGTCATCATCAAGCTCGGCCGGCAGGGCATAGGTGCGCTGCAGCGCACGGCTGGCCGCCTGGGCTGGTGGGGCCGCTTTTGCTGCTGGGGCATTGCGCGCGTTTGTAGGCACGGTGGGCGCTTTGCCCAAGGTGGCGACTTCGGTGTCGGCCACTGCCATGATTTCGATCTGCCCATCCGGCATTTGCCGGTTGGACAGGATCAGCGCATCGGGCCCCAGCTCATCGCGTACCTGTTTGAGTACTTCGCGCGTGGTGGCGCCGTGGAATTTCTTGACGACCATGATCTTGTCCCTTTCTTGGTCGATTGCGGTTTCAACCGTCTTCTATTGGCTGTGCATCCCGGGTTGGCTCAGGCCGCCGCAGCGCGGCCGCCGAGCACGCCTACCACCCGGATGGTCTTGTTGTCGGGTATTTCACTATGCGCCAGCACGCGGAACTGCGGGATGGAGCGGCGCAAAAAGCGGCTCAGCAGTGGCCGCAACTGCGATGGCGTAATCAGCACACTGTTCATGCCCTGGTTTTCCATTTGTTCGGTGAGCTGGCTGGCCTGCTGCAATAGCGATTCGGCAAGGCCGGGCTCGAGGCCACCACCCTTGCCCTGGCTGGCCTGCAGCAGGATCTGCTCCAGATTGGGGTCGAGTGCGATCACCTGCAATTCGCTCTCGCCCGGGAACAGCTGGTGAACAATGGCGCGTCCAAGCGCGACGCGTACTGTGGAAGTCAACTCATCGATATCACTGGTCTTGAGCATATGTTCGCCCAGTGTCTCGAGAATGGTGCGCATATCGCGGATATGCATGCCTTCGTCGAGCAGGTTTTGCAGCACTTTTTGCAAGGTGCCGATCGGAATCACCTTGGGCACCAGGTCTTCGATCAGCTTGGGCAATTCCTTGCCGACATGGTCGAGCAGCTGCTGCACTTCCTCGCGGCCGAGCAATTCGGAAGCATGGCTTTGCAGCAGGTTGGAAATATGCGTGGCAACTACCGTGCTGGCGTCCACCACGGTGTAGCCGAGCGCCTGGGCCTGTTCGCGCAGATGGTTGTCTATCCACACTGCAGGCAGGCCAAAGGTCGGGTCGGTGGTCGGGTTGCCCGGTAGCGGCCCCAT
>NZ_JAYRLZ010000188.1:4917-8548 GCF_041904975.1 Chitinimonas sp.
CGCCAGATACTGGCCGACATAGGCTTCGCCCTCACCCAGGTCCACGCCCTTGAGCTGGATGCGGTAGGCATTCGGCTTGAGTTCGAGATTGTCGCGAATATGGATGGCCGGCACCAGAAAGCCGAGGTCCTGGGCGATTTTCTTGCGTATGCCGCGAATGCGCCGCAGCAGTTCGCCATCCTGGTTGCGGTCGACCAAGGGAATGATGCGATAGCCGACCTCCAGGCCCACCGGGTCGACCGCCGCCACGTCATGCCAGCCCACCTCCTGCGCTTTTTGCTCTTGTTCTTTGGCGGCTGCAGTCTGCTGGGCGAGCTGGGCTGGCGGCACTTCGGCCTCCTTGGCGCGCTCTCGCTGCTCCAGCACATAGGCAAGGCCAGCCATGGCGGCCGCCATGAACAGGAAGGCGACATGCGGCATATTCGGTATCAGGCCGAATACGCCGATCACCGCAGCGGTGATGTACAGCGTCTGCGGCTTGGAGAACAGCTGGCCCAGCAACTGCTCGGACAGGTCTTTTTCGTCGCCGACGCGCGAAACGACGATACCGGCAGCGGTGGAGATGATCAGACCGGGAATCTGTGCCACCAGCCCGTCGCCGATCGACAGCAGGGTGTAGGTCTTGCCGGCTTCGGCAAATGGCAGGTCGTGCGAAATCATGCCGACAACCATGCCGGCCAAGAGATTGATGACGATGATCAGGATGCCGGCCACCGCATCGCCGCGCACGAACCATCCATCGAGCCGAAAAAGTCGGCTTCCTGGGCAATGATCTTGCGCCGCTTGCGTGCATCTTCCTCGCCGATCAGGCCGGCGTTCAGGTCGGCATCGATGGCCATCTGCTTGCCGGGCATGGCATCGAGGGTGAAACGGGCGCTCACTTCGGCGATACGGCCGGCGCCCTTGGTGATCACCACGAAATTGATGATGGTCAGGATCACGAACACCACGATACCGACGGCGATATTGCCGCCGATCAGGAAGTGGCCGAAGGCTTCGATCACCTTGCCGGCCGCATCGCCGCCGCTATGGCCATGGGTGAGGATCACCCGGGTGGAGGCGACATTCAGCGCCAGACGCAGCAAGGTGGTCATCAGCAGCACCACCGGAAAGGCGGAAAAATCCAGGGGCTGCTTGGTATTGATCGACACCATCAGCACGATGATGGCGACGGCGATATTGAAGGTAAAAAACAGATCAAGCAGGAAGGGCGGCAGCGGCAGGATGAATAGCGTCAGCACCATCAGCACAAGGATGGGGCCGGCCAGCGATGTCAGGTTGAGGCGAATGGGCATATAGGTGCGGCGTTCACTGCGTTGTCATCAATCCATGCTTCTTCATATGGCAGATTAACTAGATGCGCTTTCCTTTTGAATTATCGTACTTTTGTCCATATTGTCACGACCAATGCTTGGCAGACTGATGTGCTGTCGTGAAAAGGCGGCAATTGGCCGCATCAATCCGGGTGTTTTGTGAAATTACCCGGCATTGCACGGTTTTGTTCCGACTCAATACACTGTTTTTATGGGCGATTTACTCATGCCGGGTGTCGCGATTGACTAGCTGCCGGGGTCCAGCTCTTCCGGTACCGGCAGCTTGGCCGCCAAGCTCGGTTCGATGCCGCCATGGCGCCGGAAGTGATTGAGTTGGTAAATATAGGCCAGTACTTCGGCTACCGCGTTATATAAGGCGCTGGGAATATCGTCGCCCAGATCGGCATGGTGATACAGCGCCCGTGCCAGCGGCGGCGTGCGCAGAATCGGCACCTGGTGCTCGCGACCGAGTTCGATGATGCGCTCGGCCAGCAGGAAGGAACCCTTGGCCACCACCTTGGGCGCGCTCATCTTCTTGTCGTCATAGCGCAGCGCAACCGCATAGTGAGTCGGATTGGTCACCACCACATTGGCCTTGGGAATCTCGCTCATCATGCGCTGCCGTGCTGCCTGCATCTGCAGCTGGCGGATCTTCGCCTTGACCTGCGGGTCGCCGTCCGATTCCTTGGCTTCCTGGCGCACTTCTTCCTTGGTCATGCGCAGATTGCGGTGGTAGTCCCATAGCTGGAACGGCACATCGATCAGCACGATGATCAGCATCGACCCGACCACCAGCGCCATGGTGAAGCGCAGCAGATGCCACACATACAAAAGGCTCTGGAACGGCGGCATGGCTATCAGCTGGATGATCTGGTCGCGCTCATGCCAGATGGTCAGCGCGGCGATGCCGCCGATCAGCCCGGACTTGAGGATGGCCTTGCCCATTTCCACCAGGCTGCGCACCGAGAACATGCGTCCAAGACCATTGGCGGGATTGAGCTTGCCGAAATTGGGTGTGAGCGGCTCGAAGGTGAACAGCCAACCCGACAGCATGATGGAAGCCAGTACGGCGGCTGCAACGGTAATGCCGAGCAGGGGCAGGATGGCCAGCAAGGCATCGTGGCAGGCACGATACAGATGCAGCGCCAGTTGGCCCTGATCGGCCAGCGTGCCCTGATCAAAGCGCAGATTGTCGATCATCACCGCCTTGAGTGCGGCATAGATCTGGTCGCCCTGGGCGAATACCGTTGCCATGCCGGCGGCCACCACCGCAAAGGTCACCAGCTCTTGCGAGCGGGCTATCTGGCCCTTGTTGCGGGCATCTTCCAGCCTTCGGGGGCTGGGGTCTTCGGTGCGTTCGAGGTCGCTGTCCTCGGCCATGGCTGCCACGCGCTGCTATCGGATGGCCTCAATGTAGCAGGGCCGCCCAGTGGGCGGCCCTGTTTGTTGCGTCTTGCGCGGCTTACTTGTTGCGGTGGTTCAACAGTGCCAGGGTCTTTTCCGACACGCCGACCAGGTCACTGGTCTTCTGGCGAATCATATCGGTCGGGCGGGCGTTCTTCTTCAGCAGGGCTTCTACCAGCAGCCAGCCGGCGTAACGGGCCTGGGCCAGTTGCGGGCCGCTGTAGTTGGCCAGGGTGGCCGGGCTGCCATCGCGCAGCTTGCTGATGATGGCGCTGAGGTCGTTGCCTTCGCTGGATTTGACGGCGGCGAGTTGTGCCGGCGTCAGATCGAGATAGGCTTCTACCGGTTTGCCCGGCGCTGCCAGCTTCGTCACATGGGCCAGTACGCCTTCGCCGATGATCAGCTCGGCCAGGTTGCGCGGCTGGCTACCCCATACCGCGGTGTAGGGCAGCATGATGGTGCCCAGCTGGCGCGCAAACGGTACCGCACGGGCGCTGCTGTCGACTTCCAGTGGCAGGTAGATATTGGTAGTGTCGCCATCCTTGCTGGTCCACACCTTGCCATCGAAGGTGCCGACATAGGTGACAAAACGCATCGAAAGCGACTTGTCGAGACCAAGCTGCACCGACACGCTGTCGATCAGGGTTTTCGGTTCGCTGGCGATACCATCGAAACCGGCCTTGATGCGGTCCATCGCACCGGCGTACTTGGGCCAGGCAGCCTCCAGCGCAGCGCGGGCGGCGGCATCATCGGCCTGGGCGGTGAAGTTGTAGCTGTCCTTGAACAGACGCCAGCGCCGATCCGACTCGGACTCGACTGGTGCAGCCGGCGTGGCGGGCGCTGCCGGAGCGGTGCTGTTAGCGGGTGTGGCTGGGGTAGCGGGAGCCTTTACCGGCTCGATAGCGGTCTCGTAA
>NZ_JAYRLZ010000189.1:0-8520 GCF_041904975.1 Chitinimonas sp.
TCACGTTCAACGACTTTATCCAGGCAATCCACCGTCTGCAGCGCTTCCAGCAGCCTGAGCAGGTACGCATCGACGTTATCTATAGCGAGGCCGAGCGCGAAGTGCTGCGCACCTTGCAGCAGAAGTGGGCGCAACACGAGGAGATGGTTCAGAAAATGACCGAGATCATCAAGCAATACGGCCTCAACCAGCTGGCCATGCAAGAAACGCTGGCCCGCGCCATCGGCGTGGAGCGGATCGAGGTGCGCGGTGAGCGTTTCGCCGTTGCGAATAATGACTGCGTAGCCGAGGCGCGCATTCAGCCAGAGAACAGCAAGGATCTGATTGTCACCTCGATCCCGTTCGCCAACCACTATGAATACACGCCGAGTTACAACGATTTCGGCCACACCGAGAGCAATGAGCACTTCTGGGCGCAGATGGATTTCCTGACGCCCGAGCTGCTGCGCATCCTCAAGCCAGGCCGGTTGTACTGCTGCCACGTTAAAGACCGCATCCTGTTCGGCAATGTCACCGGTGCCGGCGCCCCGACCGTCAGCCCATTCCACGCCGAGGCGATCTTCCACGCGCAAAAGCACGGCTTCGACTATATGGGCATGATCACGGTGGTTACCGATGTGGTACGCGAGAACAACCAGACCTACCGCCTGGGCTGGTCGGAGCAGTGCAAAGACGGTACCAAGATGGGCGTCGGTTCGCCAGAGTATGTGTTGCTATTCCGCAAGCCGCAGACTGACCGCAGCCGAGGCTATGCCGATGTGCCGGTGGTCAAGAGCAAGGAGCAATACACCCGGGCACGCTGGCAGGTTGACGCGCACGCCTTCTGGCGGAGCAGTGGCAATCGCATGCTGACGGCAGACGAAATGGCAGGCTACGGCCCGGCCAAGCTGGCGCAAATGTTCACCGACCATAGCCTCGCCAATGTCTATGACTTCGACTTTCATGTCCGAATCGGCCAAGAGCTGGAAGCCCGCAGCGCGCTGCCATCGACCTTCATGAGCCTGGCGCCCGGCAGTCACCACCCGGATGTATGGCATGACGTGGTGCGCATGCGCACGCTTAACGGCGACCAAGCCAAGCGGGCGGTCGAGCAGCATGTCTGCCCACTTCAGTTCGATATCGTCGATCGGCTGATCGAGCGCTACAGCAACCCGGATGAAGAGGTCTACGACCCGTTCCACGGACTCGGCACAGTAGGCGTGCGCGCCATCAAGCTGGGCCGCCGTGCCAGCGGCAGCGAGCTGAACCCGGCCTACTTCATGGATCAGGTGCATTACCTGAAGGCGGCAGAGGCCGAATTCACCATGCCGACGCTGTTCGACTTTGAGCAGGAGAGGGCGGCAGCATGATTGCGCAGACGATGGGAATACAGGATGCAGCAAGCTACCTGCGTATCCATGCGAATTCCGTGCTTAAGCTGGCGCAAACAGGCGAACTGCGTGGCGCCAAAATCGGCAAGGAATGGGTGTTTCTGGCTTCCGATGTTGAGCGTTACCTGGGTGCGCAAGTGGAAAAGCAAACGTCTGATCGACGCGGTGCAACGATGCCGCCGCCTCAGGCGGAAGACCGGCCAAGGGCGGTAAGCCGGGGCCGGCGTAGGAAGCACATTCTTTGACGCAGGGCGGCTACCAAAGCCGCTCTGCCAAATTGCTGCCGCGCAGATTGGCATAGCGCGACAGCATGCGAATATCCTTGTGCCCTGTGATTTTTGAAATCTCCAAGTCAGACAAGTTGGTGCGTTCGTATAGCCGGCTAGTTGCCTCATGCCGTAGATCGTGAAAGTGAATATCACCACAGCCCGCAGCATCAAACACACGACCAAACAGGCCAGACAATTTGCTGGTCATTTTCTCTAAATCAGCCCTGCTGGCTGATCCATTCCACCACGGGAATAGCCGGCCGTTATCGAAACTAAAGCCGGCCATCCCGCGCGTACTCTGTTGCACATGCGCTTGGTACCGAGCTAGTGCTGTCAGCGCTACTGACGACATTGGCACCTGACGCTTGTCGCCATTCTTGGTCTTGTCGAGGAATATCGTTCGCTTGTCTATTTGCACTTGGTCGACGTCCAGGGTCGCCATTTCTCGCAGCCGCATTCCCGATTCCAGCGCCAGATCAAATAAGAATTCCAGTGCTGCTTGATATTGAAGTTCAAATGCCCGTTCGCGCTTATGTGGTTTACCGCCAGCCAGAATGCGGCGCACTTCAGTTTCTTCGGCCATTTCAAGCCGTCTGTCTCGGGCAATATCATCTTTAGCCACGCCGCCATTTTGGACAGCAAGCGCAGTGTCGGTGTCGTTATATGTCGCGTAACGCTTCGGCAGCATGCGCAGTGGATTGGCTTTTAAGTCATCGGGCCGCTTACGGATATACCAATCAAGGCAGCGAGCCAGGGCTCCTACATATTTTCGAATGGTTGACGGCGCCAAGTTCCATTCGCGCTTCATTTTAGTCACCCAGCTATCCGCCCATTCGCCATTAAGCGAAGCCAATGGCAATTTAGTGAATGGTTCGTCCAATAGGGTATTTAGCTGGCGTTGATCGTCGAGTGTGATCGTTTGCGTGAGCATGTAATCACGAATGACGGCGCCAACCAAATCCTGCCGAGCGCGTTTGTCATCGCGCTCGGCCAGCTCGGTCGGAACAATACCCTTGTCGAGCATCGCCTCGATCTCCTTGGCGCGGAGTAGGGCGGATTCGTATTCGTCGGGATACACCGTCCAGTAGAGCGGCTTAGGGAGCAGACCCTTGCGGGTGATGCGGAACTCGAACGTGCCATTCGGCTTCTCGCGGACAGTTGCCATGATTCCTCCGTGTCTGATTGCTGTTTGTGCAATTCGATTATACGGACAGGAAGTGGCGAAACCACTGTGGTCGGAGTGGTTTGGACTGTTTTAAGGTGGTTGCGAGTGGGATTTGAATGCCGGAAAACAAAAACGGGCCTTGGTTAGAGGCCCGTAAGTGCTTGTTCTTACTAAGAATTTCTGGAGGCGCGAGCCGGAGTCGAACCGACCTACACGGATTTGCAATCCGGTGCATAACCGCTTTGCTATCGCGCCGTAGCCACACAGTAGCGTGACCTTAGACGAAAAAGGGAAAGTATTCACTTTCCCTTTTTGCCAAATTCTGGAGCGGGAGAAGAGTCTCGAACTCTCGACCTATACCTTGGCAAGGTATCGCTCTACCAACTGAGCTACTCCCGCATATTCGGTAACACATTCTGCAAGCAATTTGGAGCGGGAGAAGAGTCTCGAACTCTCGACCTATACCTTGGCAAGGTATCGCTCTACCAACTGAGCTACTCCCGCTTCGTTTTGCTTTGCTTCGTGTGTTGCGAAGAGCCGCCATTATAGACATCGAAGTTTTCGTGTCAAGCAAGTTTCTGCAATTTTTTGCAGGTAGTCAGTGATATTTCGATAAGTTGTTGATTCCTAATGAGTGGATCTGCCGTTCAGTGCTGCTCTGGCAAGCAGTGTGGCTGCAGGGTGCGGATAGTCGGAGCCCTATTGTTGATGCCGGCTCGCGCTGCGCCACCGACTGCACACCTTTTTGCATGAAAGGTCATCTAGACGTCACGACCTTGTCACACAGCCTGACTACAGTCTGCGCCCATCGCTTCACCTCTTTCCCTTACTTGGAGTTCTTCATGCAAGTTCGCACTCTGTTGAAGCCCTTGGCCCTGATGGCTGCGCTGCTGGCCGGGTTTGCCCATGCCGACACCACGCTGACCGTGTATACCGCGCTGGAAGCCGATCAGCTCAAGGCTTATCAGGAACAGTTCGAAAAGGATGTCCCCGAGGTCAAGATCAAGTGGGTGCGCGAATCGACCGGCGTGATCACCGCCAAGCTGCTGGCCGAGAAAGCCAATCCGCAGGCCGATGTGGTGATGGGTGTGGCCGCCAGCTCGCTCCTGGTGCTGGAAAAGGAAGGCATGTTGCAGGCCTATGCGCCCAAGGGCGTGGAAAAGCTGTCGCGCCAGTATGTGGATAGCGCCACGCCGCCGAGCTGGGTCGGCATGGATGTGTGGGGCGCCACGGTGTGCTTCAACACGGTGGAAGCAGCCAAGCAGGGCCTGAAGAAGCCGGAAAGCTGGCGCGACCTGACCAAGCCTGAGTACAAGGGCAAGATCGTGATGCCGAACCCGGCTTCGAGCGGCACCGGCTATTTCGATGTCACAGCCTGGCTGGGCCTGATGGGCGAGAAGGAAGGCTGGGCCTATATGGACAAGCTGCACGACAACATCGCCCAGTACACCCATTCCGGTTCCAAGCCGTGCAAGCAGGCAGCGGCAGGCGAATTCCCGATCGGTATCTCGTTTGAATACCGCGCCGCCAAGCTCAAGGACGGTGGCGCACCGATCGATCTGGTGTTCCCGAAGGAGGGCCTTGGCTGGGATCTGGAAGCCACCGCCATCATGAAGGGCAGCAAGAATATGGATGCGGCCAGGAAGCTGGCTGACTGGTCGGCCAGCAAGGGCGCCAATGAGCTGTATGAAAAGAACTTCGCCATTGTTGCCTACCCCGGCGTCGCCAAGCCCAATGCCCATATCCCGGCCAATTACGAGCAGATGCTGGTCAAGCAGGATCTGAAATGGTCGGCCGCCAATCGCGACCGCATCCTGGCCGAATGGACCCGTCGTTACGACGGCAAGTCGGAAAAGAAGTGATCACAGGCCTGACTGATCGTGCATCAGTCAATGCCGGAACGCCATAAGCGGGCGTTCCGGCTTGTTGCAATGTTTGGCGCCGGCAAGCGTGGCGCCTTGCCGCTGAGTGCGCGGGCAATGGTTGGCAAGGTCAAAGAGAGGGTGAAGCGTAATGGCGCTGACGCTAGACAATATCGAGCAGCTGTTTGGCGATGCGGGCACTCGCCTGTATGGCGGCGAGGCGGTGAGCCAGCGCGAGCATGGCTTGCAGGCGGCCTGGCTGGCCGAGCAGGCTGGTGCCGATGATGCCTTGGTGGTGGCCTGTCTGCTGCACGACCTTGGCCATATGCTGTTCGAGCAGGCCGACGATGCGTTGGCGGCCGGCAGCGACGATTTGCACCAATACCGCATCCTGCCGTTTTTGCGTGGCTTGCTGCCTGATGCGGTGGTGGAGCCGATCGGCCTGCATGTCGAGGCCAAGCGCTATTTATGCCTGAGCGAGCCCGGCTATCACGCCGCACTATCGCCAGCTTCGCAGCTGAGCCTGCAGCTGCAAGGTGGCCCCATGCAGGCGACCGAGGCGGCGCGCTTCGAGCAGAACCCCTATGCCAAGGCGGCCATTGCATTGCGGCGTCACGATGACGCCGCCAAGGTGCCTGGCCTGAGTACCCCAGACTTTGCCTACTTTCTGCCGCGCCTGGCGGCACTGGCCGGAGCGCAAGCGTGAGCAAACCTCAAGAACTCCCGGTGGATATCGCCGCAGCCAAGCCGGTAGCGGCTGCCGACTGGCTGCGTTTTGCTGGCATCAGCAAGCGTTTTGGCAGCTTTACCGCGCTCAATGGCGTGGATCTGAATGTGCGCAAGGGTGAGTTTGTCTGCCTGCTCGGGCCATCCGGCTGCGGCAAGACCACCTTGCTGCGCATTCTGGCCGGGCTGGAAAGCCAGGACGGCGGCACGCTTAGCCTGGCCGGGCACGATATCGGCCACCTGCCGCCGGCCAAGCGTGACTATGGCATCGTGTTTCAAAGCTATGCGCTGTTCCCCAACCTCACCGTGGCCGGCATTATCGGCTATGGCTTGCGCACCGGCCGGGCGGCGCGCGATCAGCGGGTACGCGAGTTGCTGGCCCTGGTCGGCCTGCCGGGCAGCGAGGACAAATACCCGGCGCAGCTGTCGGGCGGCCAGCAGCAGCGGGTAGCACTGGCGCGGGCGCTGGCGACTTCGCCCAGCCTGTTGCTGCTGGACGAACCCTTGTCGGCACTCGATGCCAAGGTGCGCGAGCACCTGCGGCGTGAATTGCGCACCCTGCAGCAAAAACTCGGCGTCACCACCCTGATGGTGACCCATGATCAGGAAGAAGCGCTGGCGCTGGCCGATACCATTGCGGTGATGAACCAGGGCCGCATCGAGCAGGTCGGCACGCCCGAGCAGATTTACCGGCAGCCGGCCAGCCGCTTCGTGGCGGAATTCGTCGGCAAGGCCAACTGGCTCCCGGTGCAGGTGGGGGAGGACCGGGTGGCCCGCATCAATGAGGTGCCGTTGATGTTCGACGTGCCCGGCAGCGGCGCCGCCGTGCTGTTCTGCCGACCGGAAGATGTGTGTGTCGATGCGCACTGGTCGCCGGCCACACCCTTGATGGCCTATGTGGAGCGGGTCGATTTTCTCGGCAATGTGCGCCGCGCCACCCTGAGCCTGAGCGCCGCCCGCCATATCAGCCTGCTGGCCGATATGGCCCCGCATGATCCGGGCCTGGTCAATCTGGTACCGGGCCAGCTGGTGCCGATCCGCCTGCCGGCCGAGCGGCTGCGCCTGTTTGCCGGTGTGGGGCTGTGATGGCGATCTCTCTCCTGTTGCGCGGTCCCGTGCCCGGACCGACCCTCGCAGCCGACCAGCGCCTGGCGCAGCTGCTGGCTTGGCTGCTGGCCGGCGTGCTGCTGGTATTCATCGGCTGGCCGCTAGCCAGCATCCTGCTCAAAGCCGGGCAAGATCGCTCCGGCGCCTTTGTCGGCCTGGCCAATCTGATCGAGCTGGCCAGCGAGGCGCGGCTGCATGAGGCGCTGTACAACAGCCTGTCGCTGGCCCTGCTGACCACCGCCCTGGTGCTGCCGCTGGCACTGATGTTTGCCTTTGCCCTGACCCGCTCGCGCCTGCCGGCACGGCCACTGCTGCGCATGGTGGCCTTGTCGCCGCTGCTGGCGCCTTCGCTGATGCCGGCCATTTCATTGGTCTATCTGTTCGGCAATCAGGGCTTGCTCAAGCCCTTGCTTGGCGGTACCAGCATCTACGGGCCACTTGGCATTGTGATGGGCGAGTTCTTTTACACCTTTCCCCATGCCTTGCTGATCCTCGGCACCGCGCTGGCGGTGGCCGATGCGCGGCTCTACGAGGCGGCCGATACCCTGGGCGCCAGCAAGCTGCGCCGTTTTTTCACCATTACCTTGCCCAATATCCGTTACGGCCTGGTGTCGGCGGCCATGGTGGTGTTCACCCTGGTGGTGACCGACTTCGGCGTGCCCAAGGTGATCGGCGGCCAGACCAATGTACTGGCGCTGGAAGCCTACAAACAGGTGATCGGCCAGCAGAATTTCGGCAAGGGCGCGGTCATTGGTCTGGTTTTGCTGCTGCCGGCCTTGCTCAGCTTTGTGCTGGAGCGGCGCGTGGCACGCGGCCATGGCGCCAGCTTCAGTGGCCGCTCGGTGGCCTTTGTCGCGCCGCGCAATCGCTGGCGCGATGGCTTGCTCGGCGCTGCCTGTGCGGCCATCGCGGTATTCCTGCTGGCCTTGCTGCTGGTGGCGGTGGCGGCGGCATTCATGGCGCAATGGCCGTACCAGATGCATGCCACCTTGGCGCATTTTGACTTTGACAATGTCGACGGTGGCGGCTGGCTGGCCTTTCGCAATAGTGTCACCCTGGCCAGCCTGACGGCGTTGGGCGGGGCGGCGGTGCTGTTCGTCGGCAGCTATCTGGTGCAGAAGACGCCGGTGCCGCGTCTGGCGCTGAACCTGTTGCATGGTCTGGCGATGCTGCCGATGGCGGTGCCGGGCCTGGTACTGGGGCTGGGCTATATCTTTTGCTTCAACGCAGCAGGCAATCCGCTGCATGGGCTTTACGGCAGCATGGCCATCCTGGTGCTGGCCACCATTGCGCATTTTTACACCACCCCCTATCTGACCCTGACTACTGCCCTGCGCCAGATCGACCCGGAGGTGGAGGCGGTAAGCCAGAGCCTGTGCCGGCCGTGGTGGACCAGCTTCTGGCGGGTGAGCCTGCCGATCAGCCTGCCCGCCCTGCTCGATGTGTTGCGCTATTTGTTCGTATCGGCGATGACCACGGTGAGCTGCGTCATCTTTCTGCACACCCCCGATACGGTGCTGGCCTCGCTGGCGGTGCTGAATATGGACGACGCCGGCGATACCGCTGCCGCTGCCGCCATGGCTACGCTGATTGTTGCCACCTCGCTGGCCGCCACGCTCTTGATCAATGCCATGAGCGGCTGGCTGCAGCGCCGCACCCAAGCCTGGCGTCAGCCGAGCCGCTAACTAAGTCCGCCATGATTGCACCGCGACTTGCCACCCTGAACCTCTACTCCCCAGCCCGCTCCGGCATGGGGGAGTGGAGGGCGCCCTGCGTTTTACCCATACCGTTCACTGGATGTAGACACCATGCGTGACCCGATACTGCTCACCCCCGGCCCCCTCACCACCAGCCTTGCCACCAAGACCGCCATGCTCAACGACTGGGGCAGCTGGGATGCCGATTTCAATGCCCTGACCGCCGATGTCTGTGCCCGGCTGGTGGCGCTGATCGATGGTGGCGACGAATACGCCTGCGTGCCGCTGCAAGGCTCCGGCACTTTTGCGGTGGAGGCGGCAATT
>NZ_JAYRLZ010000463.1:0-1508 GCF_041904975.1 Chitinimonas sp.
CGTCCAGCTGATCACGCTGCCGGTGCGCCAGTGGAGCCATTGCGTGATCGCGCCGGAGGGCCACCCGATTCTCAAGTCGCAGCCGTTGTCACTCGCCGAACTGGCGCGCTGGCCGCTGATTACCTACGACACGGCGTTCACCGGTCGCTCGCGCATCAACCGTGCCTTCGAGCGCATCGGCGCGCAGCCGAACATCGCGCTGACCGCCCTCGATGCCGACGTGATCAAGACCTATGTCAGCCTCGGTCTCGGTCTCGGCATCATTTCGGCGCTGGCCTTCGACGCGCAGCGCGATGCCGGGCTGGTTGCGGTCGACGCGTCACATCTGTTCGAATCCAACACCACCCGCCTGGCCCTGCGCCGTGGCACCTATTTGCGGCGCTACGACTACGACCTGATCGCGCTGTTCGCGCCGCACCTGTCGAAGCGCGTGGTCGAAATGGCCATGCATGGCGGCGGCGCCGAATATCAGTTATAAGGGGGGCCGGCGCCTTCTCATGTGCAGCCCCCCGCCGGGCAGTTTGGCTTGTCTGGCACATGTGAGCGCCCCGGAGGGTACGGCAGGTTCCTCTTACTGCTTCCGGCGCCCGCCATCGTTACCCCAATCCTCCGATAACGCCCGGTCGTGTGCTTCCCTCAGTTCCTCTGCGCTCATTGTCCGGACCAAATCATCGCGCTCGTGCATGGCGCCAAGATGGTTGGCGGCTGCGGCGCGGTTTAACCAGACATAGGCGTGCACGGAATTCTGCGGCAATCCCATGCCATTACGATAAAAACGTCCGAGTTCGAACATTCCTTCCGCATTCCCGGTGGCTGCCGCCAATTGCATCCATTTTGCCGCTTGCCTGGCATCCTTCGGATGTCCCTTGCCGGCGGACAGGATTTGTCCGAGTTGGACCATCGCTCCGGCATGACCATTCGTGGCGGCTTTCTGAAGTAGAACGACGTTGTCGGCAGGGTCTTCCGGATGTCTCTTGGCATCAGGGGTCTCCTCACTCGTATGGTTTGGGGCCTCTGTATCGTCCCGAGGTCGGGCCATGCTCTCCTCAGTATTGATCGTTGAGACTAGCTCGACACGTCCGGCCGCAGGGTCGTCGTTGCTGCCCAGCCATAGGTCGGCGGCGGTTAGCACACCGATGCCCAGCATCACGTAGGCGGTGCTATTGATCAGAGTCCGTTCCAGGGAAGCGCTGCTGGCGGCAAAAAAGCGATTTGTGCAGTCTTCGCAACGATACGGCTGAAAGCCTTGATGCCCCAGTTTTTCATGCTTCGAATGCCATCGCGATTGCCTGCATCGCGTACCGGTGCAGGCCGTGCACTTTATTCCCGCTCCGACAAGTCGCGCGATATCCAAGTATTTCAGCATGTCAAACCCCAAATACAAACAGCAGAGAACGGTTCACGGCCTCGCAATCTTACCCCTCGAGGAAAACTTCGCCCATCCGCTATCAAGGTTGCAACGTGCAGGTTTGAATACCGGTCACCCACTTTTTACGGCGGTGGCACCG
>NZ_JAYRLZ010000190.1:0-8468 GCF_041904975.1 Chitinimonas sp.
CCGGCGATTTCCATCGAGCAAAAGGCCACCAGCCATAATCCCCGCTCCACCGTGGGCACGGTCACCGAAATCCACGACTACCTGCGGCTCTTGTACGCGCGGGTCGGTACCCCTTACTGCCCCGATCACGATCAGCCGCTGGAATCGCAAACGGTGAGCCAGATGGTCGACCATGTGCTGGCCCTGCCGGAAGACACCAAGCTGATGATTCTGGCGCCGGTGATTGTAGGCAAGAAGGGCGAGAACCTTGATCTGATCGACGAATTGCGCGCCCAGGGCTTTGTGCGCTTACGCGTCGATGGCGAGGTATATGAGATCGACGCGGTGCCCAAGCTGGAAAAGAACAAGAAGCACTCGATCGATGTGGTGGTGGACCGGCTGAAAGTACGTGGTGAGTTCAAGCAGCGCCTGGCCGAGTCGTTCGAAACCGCCTTGCGCCATGCCGACGGCCGCGCCATTGCGGTGGAGATGGATACGGGCCGCGAATACTGGTTCTCGGCCAAGTTCGCCTGCCCGGTGTGCTCCTACAGCCTGCCGGAGCTGGAACCGCGGCTGTTCTCCTTCAATAACCCGATGGGCGCCTGCCCGAAGTGCGATGGCCTCGGCGCCATCCAGTTTTTCGACCCGAAGCGGGTGGTGGCATTTCCGCATCTGAGCCTGGCGGCCGGCGCCATCAAGGGCTGGGACAAGCGCAACCAGTTCTATTTCCAGATGCTGACCAGCCTGGCCGACTACTTCGGTTTCAGCGTCGATGCGCCCTGGGATGAGCTGAGCATTGAAGTGCAGCAGGTGGTGCTGCAGGGCTCGGGCAAGGACGATATCCGCTTTACCTATCTGAATGAAAAAGGCACCAAGTTCGAGCGATCGCATCCCTTCGAGGGCATCATCCCCAATCTGGAACGGCGCTATCGCGAGACTGACTCGGTTACCGTGCGCGAGGAGCTGGCCAAGTTCCTGAATAACCAGCCCTGCCCGAGCTGCGCCGGTGCGCGCTTGCGGCTGGAGGCGCGCCATGTGCGCATTGCCGACAAGAATGTGCACCAGATCAGCCAGCTGGCTTTGCGCGATTCCAGCCAGTTTTTTGCCGGGCTCAGCTTGCAGGGCAACAAGGCGCAGATCGCTGAAAAGATCGTCAAGGAAATCTCCGACCGGCTCGGTTTCCTGGTGAATGTGGGCCTCGATTACCTGAGCCTGGATCGTTCGGCCGACACCTTGTCGGGCGGCGAAGCACAGCGGATTCGCCTCGCTTCGCAAATCGGCTCCGGCCTCACCGGCGTGATGTATGTGCTGGACGAGCCCTCCATCGGCCTGCATCAGCGTGATAACGACCGGCTGCTTGGCACCCTGGTGCGCCTGCGCGACCTGGGCAATTCGGTGATCGTGGTCGAGCATGATGAAGACGCGATCCGCGCCGCCGACTGGGTGGTGGATATGGGCCCGGGCGCAGGTGAGCATGGTGGCGAGGTGCTGGGCGCCGGTACGCCGGAAGCCATCATGGCCAACCCCGATTCGGTGACCGGCCAGTTCCTGTCCGGCAAGCGGCAGATCGCCGTACCGGCCCAGCGGCGCCAGCCCGACCCGGAGCGCTGGCTGCGGCTGAAAAACGCGCGTGGCAATAATCTGAAAGGCGTTGATCTGGCGCTGCCGCTGGGCATGCTGGTGTGCGTGACCGGCGTATCCGGCTCGGGCAAGTCCACCCTGATCAACGACACCCTGTATACCGCTGCCGCCAAGGCGATTTACGGCAGCAATGCCGAGCCGGCGCCGCACGATGACATTACCGGCCTCGACCAGTTCGACAAGGTGATCAATGTCGACCAGTCGCCGATCGGCCGCACACCACGCTCCAATCCGGCCACCTATACCGGCCTGTTCACGCCGATCCGCGATCTGTATGCCGGCGTACCGGCTTCGCGCGAGCGTGGCTACGGGCCGGGGCGCTTCAGCTTCAATGTCAAGGGCGGGCGTTGCGAGGCCTGCCAGGGCGATGGCGTGATCAAGGTGGAAATGCACTTCCTGCCCGATGTGTACGTACCTTGCGATGTTTGCCACGGCAAACGCTATAACCGCGAGACCCTGGAAGTGCTGTACAAGGGCAAGAACATCACCGAAGTGCTGGACATGACGGTGGAGCATGCGCGCGAATTCTTCGACGCCGTGCCGGTGATCGCCCGCAAGCTGCAAACCCTGATCGATGTGGGCCTGAGCTATATCCGCCTCGGCCAGAGCGCCACCACCTTGTCCGGCGGCGAGGCGCAGCGGGTGAAGCTGGCGCTGGAGCTGTCCAAGCGCGATACCGGCCGCACGCTGTATATCCTCGACGAGCCGACCACCGGCCTGCATTTCCACGATATCGACCTGCTGCTGACTGTGTTACAGCGCTTGGCCGAGCATGGCAATACGGTGGTGGTGATCGAGCACAATCTCGATGTGATCAAGACCGCCGACTGGCTGATCGATCTGGGGCCGGAAGGTGGCGGTGGTGGCGGGCAGATCATTGCCAGCGGCACGCCGGAAGCGGTGGCGGCCAATCCTGCCAGCCATACCGGCTACTACCTGAAGAAACTGTTGCCGCAAGGAAGCTAGGCTCTGTTGACGTTTTGCCGGCGGATCGCGTTTCGTCGGAAAACCGCCAAGCGCAAGGCGTTGTGCACGCAAGGTAGTGATCTACCTCAGTGCGCAACAACACAGCGCCTGGCGGCTTTCCGGCGAAACCCACAGGGCCGGGCCGAGTTTCGCGGTAGCTCCGCGTTGTCATTCGCTTACATAAGCCGTTATGCCGCACTCATTCCGCCTTGATTTACCGCAAAACTCGACCCGGCGCGACCGTCGGCAAAACGTCAACAGAGCCTAGGCTTGCCCGGTCAAGGCGGTTGCTCCCCTGCAACACTGCAGCCCCACGCGGTCCCACCCAGTCGGCCAATCGGCCCACATCACTCCTCACGACGGGCTTTCATCCCGGCTCACCGCGCAAGGACAGGCTCACTCAATAAGGTGGCGTTACGCCGGTCGGCATGGAGCTCGCCCCTATGCCCGAGCCGGCATGTGCCGGCAGCAAGGGCTGCCGGCCTGCCTAACCTAGGGAGTGATGCATAGTGAGGATGAACAAGATTGCGCGGGCTTTGGCCTGCGTCGGACTAATTGGCGGCAGCGCGCTGGCATTGGCGGACGAGGCGCAGAAAACGCAGAAAATCGAAGTAACCGGCTCCAGCATTCGCCGGGTAGGTGCCGAAACGGCCGCGCCGGTGCAGATCGTCACCCGCAGGGAAATCGAGCAAAGCGGCGCACAAACCATTTCGGACGTGATCCGTTCCTTGTCTGCCGACAATAACGGCACGGTGAGCTCCTCGTTCAGCTCGGGCTTTGCCTCGGGCGCCTCGGGCGTGTCGTTGCGTGGCCTCGGTGTCAACGCCACCCTGGTATTGCTCAATGGCCGGCGCACCGCGCCGTATGGCCTATCGGACGATGGGCAGCGCACCTTTGTCGACCTCAGTTCAATTCCGCTCGACGCGGTGGATCGAGTGGAGCTGCTCAAGGATGGCGCCTCCGCCATCTATGGCTCGGATGCCATCGCCGGGGTACTCAACATCATCCTGCGCAAGGATTTCAGCGGCGTCGCGCTTAATGCCAGCGCCGGGCAATCGCGCTATGGCGACGGCAATGAAGCACGCGCCGCGGTGGTCGCTGGATACAACGAGGGGCGCTTTAACGCATTCTTTGACCTGGAGGCCTCCAGCCGCGCTGCCATCAAGCAAAGCGACCGCGAAGGGCGTGGCTTTATCGGTACCGGCGACCTGACCGCGCTCGGCTATGATCGCACCAGCACCGCGCAAGGTGGCTTCCGTGGCTACTATCTCGGGCCGACCCAGGTATCGCAAAATCGCTATGGTTGGGTGCGCCCCTATAGTCCGGATGGCTACTCGATCGTTACCGGTGGCAAATCGCAGGGCGGCTATCAAGCATTGCCTGGTTGCCCCAGCGACAAACAGCTCGATCACGGCGGCTGCGCCTGGTCGACAACGGATTACGCTGAACTGCAGCCCAAGGAAGAAAAGCTCAATTTGTTCGGCCGCGCCACTTACGCCATCAACGACAATCTGAGCTGGTTTGGCGAAGCCGCCATCTTCAAATCCGATGTCGCTGCACACAGTACGCCACCGCAGACCATCAACGGCAATCCATGGCTCAATAACGCGACTTCCGGTCTGGTATCGGCCAGCTGGTTCTACTTGCCGGTCGGCCACCCCGACAACCCATTCGCAACCAGCAATGCCCGCCTGCGCATCCTGTTCGACGATATCGGCCAACGCTCGAGCAAGCTGGAAACCACGGTGGCCCGCTTTGTCAGCGGCATCAAGGGCACGGTGGCTGACTGGGATATCGACTCGGCCGTCATGTATGCCGATTCGGAAACCGACCGGACCCAGCGCGGCTATGTCAGCTACAGCAATATGCTCAATGCGCTGCAGGGCAAGTCGCCGTTTGGCTACTACCGGATTGGCGTCAACGCCGGCAAGAACAACCCCGGCATCTACGACTACATTGCGCCTGCTCTACACGACAAGTCCAAGTCTTCGACCACCTCCTTCGACTTCAAGGCCAGTCGTGAGCTGATGGAATTGCCCGGCGGCCCGATGGCCATCGCCCTCGGCAGTGAGTACCGCATTGAAAAGCTGACCGCCCCGCCGGTACCCGGCACCGAGAACGGCAATATCATCGGCCTTGGCTATTCCGCCTTTGCCGGCGATCGCAAGGTATCTGCCCTGTATGCCGAACTTTCGCTACCGGTACTGAAATCACTGGAGCTGACCGCCGCTGCGCGTACTGATCATTATTCGGATGTTGGCAGCACCACCACCCCGAAGGTCGGCTTCAAATGGACGCCAACCAAGAGCCTGGCAATACGCGGCAGCTATGCCGAGGGCTTCCGCGCCCCTGGGCCTGCCGAGAACGGCAACAGCTCCACCATCGGCTTCACTACCGGGCCGGTCGACGATATACGTTGCGATACCTCGGTGACACCCAACCGGCCCCGCCCCGGCGGCCCGGCGAACGCCTGCGATCCCGCCAATGTGGGCGCACTCACGCTCGGCGACAGGGGTATCAAGCCGGAAACGTCGAAGAGCACCAGCTTCGGCCTGGTGATCGAGCCTTTCGCCAATACCAGTGCCACGCTGGATGTCTGGCGTATCGAACGCCGCAATGAAATCAATTCGGTACAGCCCCTGCTGGTGTTCGCCAACCGCTCATCCTTCCCTTCCACCCGCATTGTCCGCGACCCGGATCAGTCGACGTGGATTCCCGGCGTGCCGAATTCCGGCCCGATCGTGGCGTTTATCGGCCCCTACTTCAATGCCAACAGCACGGTGACCCATGGCGTCGACTTCGCACTTAACAATCGCTTTAGCCTCGGTGACTATGGCCGCCTGACTTCAGCATTGAACTGGACCTATACCGGCAAATTCGAGCGCACGCTCAATAGCGGGGTAAAAGTAAACTATGTAGACACCCACGGCCCGACCGCACTGAGCAGCAATGGCGGTATGCCACGCAATCGCGCCAACTTGAGCCTGACCTGGAACAAGGGCGAATACACGATTGCCCCTACCATCAACTACATCAGCAGCATGCGCAATATCGAAGCCGCCGAGTCGCCCGACTGCCTCAATGTGCTCGAAGACGGCAGTGAAGCACCAGCCGGCTGCCGGATTGCTTCCTTCACCACCGTCGATCTGTATGGCAGCTGGAAGTTCAGCAAGTCCGGCGAAGTCTACGGCAGCATCCGCAATCTGTTTGACCGCATCGCCCCGCTGGACCCACAAACTTATGGTGCGATCAACTTCAATGGCGGCTATCACTTGTCGGGCGCCGTCGGCCGCTTCTTCTCGGTCGGCATGAAGTATCGCTGGTAAGGCGCTTTACCGGCCATGGACTAGCCCAAAGCCCCGCAGGCGCCCGCCTGCGGGGCTTTTGCCTTTGCGATATGCAAACGCCGCACTCCTGCCTCAGCCCGGCTCCAGCCTTGATGGCACTGGCGTTCACTGCCACACGCTGCGTTCCGTTGCGACTCACGCGCCATACGAGGCAGCGCCCTGCGCAAATGCAAAAGCCCCGGACCATGGTCCGGGGCTTTCAGGCATAAGGCAAAGTCCTTACTTCGACAGTTCGACCTTGTGCTGCTTTTTCAACTCAGCCAAATAGGCATCCACCACCGCATTGCCTGCCTGCTGCGCGAGGCCGGTCGAGAAGCCTTCCAGGCGTTTTGCACGGGCCGCTTCCGGCTTCACCGCCGCAACGCGATACACCGTATAACTGGTGTCATCGCTGACGCCGGTGAAGGCAGGCAGCTTGTTGCCTGGCAGAGCAAACACGGCATCGAGAGCCGGTTTGGCCAGGCCTTGCGAATCGATACGGCTTGCCTGCTTGGCGGGCTGGAACGGGGTGCTCAAGGCTTCACCCTTTTGCAGGGCGGCCAGTGCCTTCTTGCCTTCTTCCTGGGCCAGCTTGCCGGCGCGTTCGCGCTTGAGCTTGTCGGCGATGCGTGGCGACACTTCCGCCAATGGCAGCAAAGCCGCAACCTGATGGCTGTTGATACGTGCCACGACAAACTCGCCGGGGCGCACTTCAACAGCTTCGGTATTGTGCTTTTTGGTCAGCACATCGGCGCTAAAGGCGGCTTCACGCAGCTTGGCCTGGTTCAGCAAGGGCTCGGCCGCTTGCTCGCGGGTCAACCAGCCGCTGGTCTGGATGGTCAATTTGAGCGCATCGGCAGCGGGCTTGAGGCTATCGGCCTGCTGGTAGGCAATATCGCTCAGCTTATCGAGCGCCGGCTGGAAAGCGGCGCCAACCTTGTCGCGCTGGATGCGGGCGATCAGCGCCGGCTTTACATCATCCAGCGTCTTGGTCTTGGCCTCCAGCAACTGGATGATATGGTAGCCATAACTGGTTTCCACCACATCGCTCAACTGATCCTTGGCCAGGCTGAACACCGCATCGTTGAAGGGCTTGACCATCTGGCCCGGACCAAAGAAGCCGAGATCGCCACCCTGGGCCGCCGAGCCGGGGTCTTGCGAGTTGGCTTTGGCCAGCTCGGCAAAGGCGGACGGATTCTTCTTCAGCTCGGCCAACAGCTTCTCGGCCTTTTGCTTGGCTGCGGCACGGTCGGCCGCTGAAGCCTTGGCATCCGCACTGATCAGGATATGGCGGGCATGGCGCTGCTCTTGCGCCAGCTCTTTTTTGTTCTTTTCGAAGTAGTCCTTGAGGGTGGCTTCATCCACCGGCAAGGCCGCAGCCATCGCTTCACGCGACAGCACAACGTAGTCGAGCTTGACCCGCTCCGGCTGGTTGAATTCGCCATGGTGGCCATCGTAGTACTGCTTGATCTCGGCCTCGCTGACCGACACCTTGTTCAGATACTGGTCGGCGGCAAACACCAGGCTGGCCACTTCACGCGGCGCCGACATCGCTTCGATCAGCTTGTCGGTAGCCAGTTTGGAGCTGATGCCGGTTTCCACGATCGGGCCGCCCAACAACTGCAGGCTGCGGCGGTCGCGCATTTCGTTCTGGAACTGCTCGACGCTTTTTTGCTGGGCAGCCAGGATGGTCTTGTACAGCTCGGCGTCGAACTTGCCATCCTTTTTGAAATCGTTGATGGCCATGATCTGCTCGCGCAGCTGGGCATCGCTGGTATAGATATGGCGCTGCGCCGCTTCATTCATCAGGATCTGGCGCTGTACCAGCTGTTCCACCACTTGTGGCTTCATCGCATCGGGAATCGGCTGGCCGCCGGTTTCGCGGGCCAGATCGCGCTCGGTGATCTTCTTGCCATCGACCTTGGCTACAAAGCTCTCGCCCATGCCGGCACTGTAGCCAGCAACACCACCACCCACCACCAAGCCGAGGATCACCATACCGAGGGAAATGGTGACCAGCTGACGATTGTTATGCACAAAATCAAACATGGAAGCGCTATCTCCGCGCCATGACGGCGCATTGCAACTGTGGCGGTTGAAAAAGCAAAAGGGTGAACTTTCGTTCACCCTTTGATGTGTTGCCGAGCGGATAGTAGCGCTATCTGATGCTGCCGAGCGAAGCCGGCATACCAAGCCACCGATCTATCTCTCTTGTTTTGTTGACCACCAGCAGATGATGCTTGCTGATCATCAGGTATTTGGTGGGTGGTGACGGGGTCGAACCGCCGACATTCTGCGTGTAAGGCAGACGCTCTACCGACTGAGCTAACCACCCATGCCCGTACTGCTGTACAGGGCCCCAATGTGCTGCAGGGCTAGGAAGCGGCGAATAATAGAGATGAATTACCAGTTTGCCAAGCTTTTTTATCGATTCGCCGCATTTTTTTGTAGCGCCCTGCGGCGCCCGAGCGGCCGCCGCAGGCTGTTTCACTGAAAAATCAATGCTTTGTCACCACTGGCTTGGTGGTAGCCGGGCTTGCCGCCGCCCCACGCACG
>NZ_JAYRLZ010000191.1:0-8450 GCF_041904975.1 Chitinimonas sp.
AACGCCAATATGCCGAAACCATGCGCCAGGAAGCGGAACGGCTGGATCGTGCCGTTTCGGCCTTCCAGATCGACTGACGGCTGCAGGGGCAGCACGCGCCATGGCGGCCTGGACAAAGGCGTTCACGGAGGCATGCCGGCCATCGCGAGCTTATGGACACCGATATGACGCTCACCTGCACGCTGGGCGCTAGCCACTACCACTTTGCCGACCTGAAGGACCTGCTGGCCAAGGCCAGCCCGCCTCGCTCCGGCGACTATCTGGCCGGTCTTGCCGCGCTGAGTGCCGAGCAACGCATGGCGGCCCGCCATGTGCTGGCCGACCTGCCGCTGCAGCGCTTTCTGGACGAGGCGCTGATTCCGTATGAATGCGATGAAATCAGCCGCCTGATCATCGACAGCCACGACGCTGCAGCCTTTGCGCCACTGGCAGGCCTGAGCGTCGGGCAATTCCGCGAATGGCTGCTGCAAGACAGCACCGATAGCGCCCGGCTCGCTGCAGTGGCGGGTGGCATCACGCCGGAAATGGCGGCGGCCGTCAGCAAGCTGATGCGCAATCAGGACCTCATGCTGGTCGCGAAAAAGTGCCAGGTCATCACGCATTTTCGCAACACTCTTGGCCTGCCTGGCCGTCTGGCGGTGCGGCTGCAGCCTAACCACCCAACGGACGATCCACGCGGCATTGCCGCCTCGATACTCGATGGCCTGATGTATGGCGTGGGCGATGCAGTGATCGGCATCAATCCGGCATCGGACAGCGTGCCGGCCATGCTCGGCCTGTGGCAGATGCTCGACGGGCTGATCAGCCAGTTCGCCATTCCCACCCAATCGTGCGTACTCACCCATGTCAGCAACCAGATCCGCGCCATCGAGGCCGGTGCGCCGCTTGACCTGGTATTTCAGTCCATCGCCGGCACCGAGGCAGCCAATGCCGGCTTCGGCATCAACCTGGCCTTGCTGGATGAGGGCCATGCCGCCGCCCGCTCGCTCGGGCGCGGCACCGTCGGCGACAATCTGATGTATTTCGAAACCGGCCAGGGCAGCGCGCTCAGCGCCAATGCCCACCACGGGGTGGACCAGCAGACCTGCGAGGCTCGCGCCTATGCCGTCGCCCGCCGCTACCGGCCCTTGCTGGTCAATACGGTGGTGGGTTTTATCGGCCCCGAATACCTGTTCGATGGCAAGCAGATCAGCCGCGCCGCGCTGGAGGACCACTTCTGCGGCAAATTGCTCGGCCTGCCCATGGGTTGCGATATCTGCTACACCAACCACGCCGAGGCCGATCAGGACGATATGGACAATCTGCTGGTATTGCTGGGCGCCGCCGGGGTCAACTTCATCATGGGTGTGCCGGGAGCCGATGACATCATGCTCAACTACCAGAGCACCTCGTTCCATGACCAGCTATTCATCCGCCAATTGCTCGGGTTGCCGCGTGCACCGGAATTCGAAGCCTGGCTGACCCGTATGGGCCTGTGCGATGAAGCGGGCCAGCTCCTGCCGGCGCGCAGCAACCACCCCCTGCTGCAGCACTTCAACCGCCAGGTGGCGCCATGAGCGATCAGCTTGCCCCGCCCGACCCCTGGCAGCATCTGGCTGCGCTGACCCAGGCGCGCATCGGCCTTGGCCGCGCCGGCCCTGCCCTGCCTACCCGCGAAGTGCTGGCCTTCGGCCTGGCCCATGCCCGCGCCCGCGATGCGGTACACAGCCCGCATGACACCGCCACGCTCGCTACCCGGCTGGCAAGCCTTGGCCTGCCCATCGTGCACATTGCCAGCCGCGCCGCCGATCGCCGCTGCTATCTGCAGCGCCCCGACCTTGGCCGACGGCTCGACGATGCCAGCGTCGCACAGCTGCAAGCGGCCAGCGCAGCCAATGGTGCTGCAGGCTGCGATATTGCCATCGTCCTCGCCGATGGCCTGTCTGCCCTGGCTTGCCAGCGGCAAGGGCCGCCGCTGCTGCATGCCCTGCTGCCGCTGCTGCATGGCTTCCAGCTCGCCCCCTTGCTGATCGCCAGCCAGGCGCGCGTCGCCCTGGCAGACGAAGCCGGCGCCCTGCTCGGCGCCCGCCTTGCCATCATCCTGCTTGGCGAACGTCCGGGGCTATCCTCGCCCGACAGTCTTGGCGCCTACCTGACCTATGCCCCACAAATCGGGCGGCGTGATGCCGAACGCAATTGCGTATCGAATATCCGCCCGGAAGGGCTGACGCCCACAGCAGCAGCAGCCAGACTGGCCTGGCTGATACGGCAGGCGCTGCAGCGCCAGTTGAGCGGCGTGCAGCTCAAAGACGAGAGTGATGAGGTAGTGCTGAACGCGCCAAGCGCTGCATAACTGGCGATACACTGTCTGCCATGGTGTTGCGGCCCTGCTTGCCCAAGCCCGCCGCCGCTTGCCCCCTCCCTGGCTTGATACGCCCCAGCCCGCTTCCTGGCACCTCTTGCCGGCCAGGCCAGCCACGCGCAGCAACGAAAATGAAATATCGTTGCTCTACGCTCGCCCGGATATTCAGGCAATCAAATTAAAATAGATAATATATTTTCCGCACAGCAAAAACACAGCATATCTCGCAGCTAAAAAGCAGCAAACAACACCCATTTAACTTTGACACACCACACAAACCATGTAAGACTGACGAAAGCTCATGAAAAAAATATTCAAGCAAGCCAAAATAATACATCCACTAATATTGCCTTGATCTACAGACGTCATACGTCGTACTGCGCCTTTCGCACCTAGCCGCTTCAGTAGCGGCATACACCATGCTGCAATATAAAATCAGCCTGACTGCATGGCCACATGACAGACAGATCAATTAGCAAGGCCAGAAAATCCAATCAGCACCGATAACACTATCGAACACCGAATCGCCACATATACACCCAAAAGCCGGCGACCATTTCAGTAATTGAATACGCCGGAAATAATATCAACATACAAGGGCCAAGCCATATGGCAGGAACACGCAATGTGAATCAAAACAGGCAGCAGATGGCAACAAGTGGCTCGACCGGTATTGCACTGGTTCTGCAAGGCGGCGGCGCGCTTGGCGCCTATCAGGCCGGTGTATATGAGGCCCTGTCGCACAGCCGCTATATGCCGGACTGGGTGGCGGGCGTTTCCATCGGTGCGATCAATGCCGCCATCATTGCCGGCAATCCGCCGGAGCGACGTGTCGCCCGTTTGCAGGAATTCTGGCACCGGGTTTCCTCGCACCTGCTGGCAAGCGCACCGGGCGACGGCCATGGCCGCATGTACTTCAACTGGGCCAGCGCCACCCTGGCCGCCACGTTTGGCGTACCGGGCTTTTATCGGCCGCGCCAGTCCTATGAGCTGCTCGGTTGGCCCAATGCACCACGCGCAAACAGTATCTACGACACCCAGCCGTTGCGCGCCACCCTAGAAGAACTGATCGATTTCGACCTGATCAACCAACGCAAGGTCCGGCTCAGCGTCGGTGCCGTTGAAGTGGAAAGCGGCAACTCGGTGTATTTCGACAATCATGCCGAAGAGATCCGGCCCGAGCACATTATCGCCAGCGGTGCGCTGCCACCAGCATTTGCGCCGGTGGAGATCAATGGTCGCCACTACTGGGATGGCGGCATTGTCTCGAACACGCCGCTGCAATATGTGCTCGATCACCGCGCCGACGCACCGGGCCTCGTGCTGCAAGTCGACCTGTTCAATGCGCACGGCCCCTTGCCTACCGACCTTGGCACGACCTTGGTACGGCACAAGGACATCATGTACTCGAGCCGTACCCGCTTCAATACCGACACGATACGCCAGCATGCCAATATGCAGCAGGCGGTCGGCCAGCTCCTCGCCGCCTTGCCCGAGTCACTGCGCAACCATCCGGCCGCCAGAAAGCTGCAGGCGTTTCATCAGCCACGCGAGATCAGCATCGTTCACCTGATCTACCGCCCACCCGATCATCATCTGGACTCGAAGGACTACGAGTTCTCCCGTGCTTCGGTGGAAGAGCGCTGGGCTGCCGGCGCTCACGATGTGCAGCTGTGTATCGATCATCCCGACTGGCTGCGCCGTAGTGCCAGCTCCGACGCCGTCATCACCTATGACCTGACCAACCCAGTGACCGATCACGCCATTGTTGGAGCCAATCCGCATGAAAATTGAAGATGTACGTCGCAATGCCTTTGCCATGCCATTGAACAGCCCGGCGTTCCCGCCCGGCCCATATCGCTTTACTGATCGCGAATACATGATCATTACCTACCGTACTGATCCGGAAATCTTGCGCAAGCTGGTGCCGGAACCGCTGGAAATCGTCGAGCCGGTAGTGAAATACGAATTCATCCGTATGCCCAACTCCACCGGCTTTGGCGATTACACCGAAAGCGGACAGGTGATTCCGGTCAGCTTCAAAGGGCAGCGCGGCGGCTATGTGCATGCCATGTTTCTTGATGACCACCCGCCGATCGCCGGCGGACGCGAGCTTTGGGGTTTCCCGAAAAAAGCCGGCCGCCCCAGCATGAGCGTCGAGCGTGAGACTTTGCTCGGCACCCTGGACTTCGGACCAGTACGCATTGCCACCGGCACCATGGGCTACAAATATCAGCCCATCGATCCGCAACAGATACTCGACTCGCTCGCCGCACCCAACTTTTTGCTGAAAATCATTCCACATGTCGATGGCAGTGCGCGCATCTGCGAGCTGGTGCGCTACCACACCACCGATGTCACCCTCAAAGGCGCCTGGTCCGCCCCCGGCGCCTTGCAGCTGACGCCACACGCGCTGGCGCCCATCGCCGAACTACCGGTGCTGGAGGTGTTGTCCGCTACCCACTACATCTGCGACCTGACCTTGGGCCTGGGCGAAGTGGTGTACGACTACCTGGGCTAAATCTGCCGGGGCAACCCCTACCCCAGCCCTGCCTCATCTTGTTTGAAAACCGGAGAAAACATGCGTTTAGAAAACCAAGTTGCATTCATTACCGGCGCCGCCAGCGGCATTGGCCGAGCCATTGCCGATCGCTTTGCCCGTGAAGGCGCCAAGATCGTGGTAGCCGACCTCAATCAAGCCACCGCCGACAAGGCCGCCGCCGAAATCGAAGCCGCTGGCGGCAAGGCGATGGGTATTGCCGTCGATGTCAGCAATGAAGAACAGGTCGAAGCTGCCGTTGCCGCAGCTGTCGACCGCTTCGGCACGGTAGATATCCTGATCAGCAATGCCGGCATCCAGATCGTGAAGCCGGTAGACGAATTCAGCTTTGCCGACTGGAAGAAGATGCTGGCCGTTCACCTCGATGGCGCCTTCCTGACCACCCGAGCCTGCCTCAAGCCGATGTATGCACAGAATCGCGGCTGCATCATCTATATGGGTTCGGTGCACTCGCACGAAGCCTCGAAACTGAAGGCGCCCTATGTCACCGCCAAGCACGGCCTGATGGGCTTGTGCAAAGTGGTGGCCAAGGAAGGCGCTGCCCATAATGTGCGCGCCAATGTCGTCTGCCCCGGCTATGTATTGACGCCGCTGGTCGAGAAGCAGATTCCCGAGCAGGCCAAGACCCTGGGTATTTCGGAAGAAGCGGTGGTACGCGATGTGATGCTGCGCGAGACGGTAGACGGCCAGTTCACCACCGAGGCTGATATCGCCGAAGTGGCCCTGCTGTTCGCCTCATTCGACAGCAATGCACTGACTGGCCAATCGCTGATTGCCAGCCATGGCTGGTTTATGAACTAAGGTCGCTGCCGGTGCCAACGCGCACTGCGCGATGGCGCGGTGAAACACGGCCAGCATCGGGCTTCAACCACCCACGCTGCTGGCCAGCCGCAGACAGGCAGCACAGACAGATGCCCTGCGGATGTTGACCGCCCTGCCCGCCGACGCGTCAACGATATTTGCGCACCAGACCAACCAGCACACCGAAAATCTCCAGCTCGCCCTGCGGCCGGATGACCGGATAAGCCGGATTGGCCGGCTGCAAGATGAATTTCCCGGCTTCGCGTGCCAAGGTCTTCAAGGTGAATTCATTGTCGACGATCGCCACCACGATATCGCCAGGGTCGGCGTGGGAGCGGCGCTCGATCACCGCCAGGTCGCCGCTGTGGATGCCGGCGTCGATCATCGAATCGCCCTTGACCGGGATCATCAGGGTGCGAGACGGGTTCTCTACCAGATAGTGATCGATGGCAAAGCTGTCACTGCCCAGGTCGCGCGCAGCCACCGGCATGCCGGCAGGCACTGGCTGGCTCGATAGCGAACGCTCGAAGAAGCGCTCGGTCGGCACCCAGTCGCCATCGGCAGTGCGGGTGAGAAACTGCTGCAACTGCAGGCGGGTGAGCAGCTTGGATACCGCCGACTTGCTGGCAAAGCCGAGCAAGGTCATCAGACGCGCATAGGACGGCAAGCAGCGGTTATCGGCGTAGTAGTCCTGCAGGCGACTCAGGTAGTCGAAGTCTTTGTCAAAATCACTCATATCCATTTCCGTGCAGGAAGATTGCCGATACTTTAGGGAACGGACGTTCTCTTGGCAAGCTGAGGGTAGGCATTCGCGGCGTCCGCACCCGGAAACGCCGGAGTTGTCGCGCGCGCCTTACACCTTGCGCTGAACGGTGTCGGACAGGCGCAGCGGCACTCCGATGTCCTGCCACTCGCTGGCTTCCTGAAGCAGGGCGGTATGAGTCAGCGGGTTATTCGCCAGCCACTCATCCGGCGCATTGAGTGCAAAGCCGCCGTGATCGGCAGCCAGCGTCAAGGGGGCCGGCGCCTGTTCCGAACGACTGCGACAACACAGCACGGCAAGGCGCAAGGCCAATACCTTCGCCCATTTTGCCTGGGGCAGCGCACCGATCTTTTTCAGGCCACCACGATGGGCAAGCACCAGCAAGGCCAGTCTCGCCTGCTCGTGGCTGGAAAAGCCCGGCATATCGGCATACTGCAGGATATAGGCGGAGTGCTTGTGGTAACTCGCATGCGAAATCGACAAGCCGATTTCATGCAGGCGCGCCGCCCATAGCAAGTGCTGCAATTCCTCATCAACTGGTAAGGCCATGCTGGCGCACAGCTGGCGATAAAACGCCTCGGCCAGGGCGGCGACACGGGCCTGCTGCGGCATGTCCACGTGATAGCGCCGTTTGAACTGCTCCACCGTCACATCGCGCAAATCGCGATCTTGCTGGCGGCCGATCAGGTCATACAGCACGCCATCGCGCAAGGCGCCCAGGGTAATGTTCATCTGCTCTACCCCCAGCTCGGCAAACACCGCTGCCATGATGGCGAAGCCGCCTGGCAGCACCGGGCGCCGATCGGCACGCAGGCCATTGAGCTGCAAGGCATCGATATGCCCTGCCTTGAGCATGGCGGTACGCAGTTTTTCCATGCCGTCCAGCGAGATCCCGCCCGACGACAGATCATTGAGCTCCATGATGTCGCTCAAGGAACGGGCAGTGCCCGAGGTACCGATGGCCAGCTGCCAGTGTTCGCGCCCAAAGTCACGCGAGATGGATTGCAATTCGGCGCGCGCAGCCAGTTCGGCATCACGCAAGGCCTGCCTAGTCAGCTTGCCACCAGGAAAGTACTTGAGGCTGAAGCTGACGCAGCCCATCAGCAGGCTTTCGGTACGCAAGGGCTTGTATTGCTGGCCGATGATGAATTCGGTGCTACCGCCACCAATGTCCACTACCAGACGCCGTTCCTTACCGGAGGGCAAGGAATGGGCCGCCCCGATATAGATCAAACGCGCTTCTTCGCGCCCAGCGATCACTTCGATCGGAAAACCCAGCGCCGCCTCGGCGCGGGGCAGGAAGTCATGGGCATTCTTGGCCACCCGCAGCGTATTGGTGGCCACGGCGCGCACCTGCTCAGGCCCCATGCCGCGCAGGCGCTCGCCAAAGCGCGCCAGGGCCTGCAAGGCGCGCTCCTGCCCCTTCTCGTCCAAGCGCTCTGCGCTATCGAGCGCAGCGGCGAAACGTACCGTGTCTTTCAAACCATCGAGCGGGTAGATCTGGTCGTCCACCACCCGCGCCACCTGCAGACGGAAACTGTTGGAACCAAGATCGACAGCGGCAATGGTGTGGGGTGCAGACATGAATGGACTCGATACAGACGCAATGGGCGCGATTGTGTGAAGCAGCGCAACAAATGACAAGCCCCTCGGCGTGCGAGGGGCTGGACCGCTTTGGTGAAACTCAGGCCGTCTTTTGCTCGATCACATCGAGCGAGCTATGGCGGACATCGATACCCTTGACCAGATAGACCACGTACTCGGCGATATTCTTGGCGTGATCGCCCACCCGCTCGATCGCCTTGGCGATTTCGATGATTTCCAGCGACAGCGAGATAGTGCGCGGGTCTTCCATCATGAAGGTAATCAACTGGCGCTGGATGGCCTTGAATTCATCATCGAGCTTGAGGTCTTCACGTGCCACCACCGCAGCCACCGAGGCATCCAGCCGGGCAAAGCCATCAAGCGCCGTGCGCAACATGCCC
>NZ_JAYRLZ010000192.1:0-8397 GCF_041904975.1 Chitinimonas sp.
GGTTCCGGCATAGACTGTGCCACCAGTATCAATATTCAATGTCGTGATGATTTCAGGATTGGTCAAGCCTCTATTGATACCCATCCAGTAAGAGCTGCCATTGTTGCTTTTGTAAACGCCTTCTTCGGTCCCGGCGTAGATATTGCCGTTCGCATCAACGGTCAGGGTTCTGATGTTTAACGTACGCTTTGCCAAACCGCTATTGACTGCAATCCAGGAATTTCCACCGTCAATGCTCTTGAAAACACCACCACCATGGGTCCCGATATGGAAATTGCCGCGGCTATCGATACTGAACGCCGTGACAGGAAATTTCGGCAAGCTATTGCTGATCGGCATCCAGTATGCGCCGCTATTACTGCTCTTGTAGACGCCGCTAGCGGTTACCGCGTAGATATTCCCAGCGGTGTCGTGGCGAAGTGAATGAATTTTTTTAGCTTCCTCTGGCAGACCGCTATTGGTCTCGACCCAGGTGTGGCCGCCATCGTTGCTCCTGTAGACGCCGGCATTCGTCCCCGCGTACACATTACCGCTGACGTCGATACAGAGTGCTTTTACGGTATCGTGCAAGCTACTGCTGGCATGAATCCACGAACTGCCGCCATTGTTACTCTTGTAGATGCCGTCAACCGCGACTGCGTAGATATTTCCGTTTGCGTCCAGGCTCAGCGCAGTAATCGATTGCACTGTGTCACCTTGTCGCGGTAAACCATTATTGATTGCCGCCCATGAAGTGCCGCCGTCTTTGCTCTTGTAGGCGCCCTCATTGGTTCCAGTATAGATAGTGCGATTAGTGTCAAAGCTAAGCACATTGATGGTTAGTGCACTTTCTTTTAATCCGCTGTTGAATGACATCCACCAGTCACTGGTTGCATGCTCCCAGGTATTCGCAGCAAGTGCAGATTGAGTTGTGAATATGGCGATACAATATGCCAATAAAATTGATGGCTTAGTCAAATATTTAATCGGGTTTTCGAAAAGTGTTTTCTTGATTGAGTATTTTGGCGAATGAATGTGCATGTGAATTCCTTGTGATGGGTGCTGATGTAAATATCAAGGATCGTGATAATTGATTGTCGCTGTTGTCCAAGCGTCCTCTGGTGAATTTCCGTATTTTAACCGTGCACAAATCTGTCAAAAAATGGCCACCGTTGCCGGTGGCCAAGGAGCTTGCATTTGCAAGCCGGTGCTAGCCGACGCGAGGGCGCCGGTAAAGGGGTTTATTTCGGGCAAGCGCCGTTTCGGCATTTGCCCGGATCAAATCCCGGCTTGGGCAGGTTCAGCGCATTGATCTTGCTGATGGTCGCGGCGCTGGGTTTCATGCCCCATTGCTCGAAAAAGCCCAGCAGGTTATTGCCGGAGATCAGGCTGGCGGCATACATGAACTGCTGCTTCTTACCATTGGAATCCTGCGCCCGTTTCTCATTTTTCAGGTAGCCGGCCTGGCCGATTTCGCGGAAGGCGCGGTACAGCTTGGGATAGAAGTTCTGGTCGCGATAGGCGAGGTTCAGCTGCCAGAACATGCCGAGCTTGAGGAAAGGATCGCCCTGGCGGTCGAAATCGCGCCCTGATTTGAGGAAATAGGCATCGATCTTCTTCCAGGTGCCTTGCGGCGCGTGGGCATCGGGATCATCCGGGGCGAAGCGTGGATCGTCGAGCTGGTCCTTGCCGTCCTTGCGCTGGAAGCGCTCGATATTCATCGAATGGATATTCACGGTGACTTCGGTAAGGCCATCCCAGTCGAATTCGCCCTGATGGTTGTGCCCCATCTCGTGCCACTCGCCCCAGCCGGCCGGAAAAGGCCGATCATCGAGCGCCACCCAGGTCGGCGGTACATCGGTCAGGGTCATGATCGGGTAGCCGCTGTGCATATAGCCAAGGCTGATATCGAGGTCCGGCACATAGTGCTCCTTGCGGCTGCCGGGGTTGTTCGGTGCCGGCAGGCTGTAGTCCTGTCCGGTCAGCTTGTCGTATTCCACCCGCATCGCATCCCAGCGCTGGATCACGGTGGCCGGCTTGCTGACGCTGCGTGCCACCGCGATCGGAAGTGTCAGCTTGACCCGCTCACCTTCGATCTCGGCCCATGGCGCGGTGGCGCTGGCCAGCTGGGCGTTCCAGTCGGCTTCGCTGTGGCTTCCCAGCTTGAAGTAGGCGGCGCGTCCGGCACCGTCGATGTCCAGGGTGAAGTTGCCCACGGTGCCCGCCTTGCTGGCATAGATCAGCCCGCCAAATGCCGAGGACAGGCGGTTTTCGCCCTCATTCAGGTGCACTGACTGCGCGATGCGTGCCGGCCGCTTCCAGCTACGGTGGTCCCCGGTGCTGTCGATATGGGCGCCGATCTGCAGGTCGATATCGACCCCCTTGGGTACGGTCACCGTAAAGGTTTCACCGGCAGGCGCGTACAGGCCGGTGCTGATCCAGTCATTGTCGCTACGCGTGTCGATGGCCACCTTGGCGTGGCTGATGCGCGCACTGCCGCTCATCTTGCCGGGGAAGCTGGCCGCCAGCGGGTCGGCCGCCTGTCCAGCTTGCAGGCCCTGGTTTTCATAGCGGGCGCGTAAGACCTCGCAGTCGAGGGACAGGCGCACCAGACGCTTGCCGTCTTCAATGGCACCGCTAGGGTCCGGGGCACCGCTTGGGTCGGCGCAGGCAAATTCGGCATCGGCGCCCGCTTGCAGACTGGCCACCAGTTTCGACTGAGCCGACTGGAACAGGCTCGCCGCTGCCGGATGCGCGGGGTTGGTGCGGAACAGACTCAGTGCGGCCGCGTTGAGCACGCGCTCACGCAGGGCATTGTCGGCATAGCCGGCCAGACCGGGAATGCTTGATAGCGCGAGCTGGCCGCTGCGATATTGCTGCAGATAGTCCAGCGCCGTGGGTGAGTATTGCAGGCGCAGTTCTGCCGCATTGCGGATCAGGGTGGACTCGGGATTGCCATCGCTAACCAGGCTCATGCCGATTTTGTCCAAAAGGCCGGTGAGCGGGTAGTCACGCACGCGCACCGGACGCGGGGCGACGGCCTTGGCGAGGGTGTCCCACGGTTCCGACTCCAGGCTGTAGAAGGGCTGCGCGATCAGTACCGCACCGCCGCGACGCAAATAGTCTTCCAGCAGCGCGGTTTCAGCCTGGTCGACGCGGAAGTCCAGATACACCAGTGGGTAGCGGGCCGGGTCGAGCTGCTCGGCGGTATAGCGTTGTACCGTGGTAAAGCTGATCGGCAGGCGCGCATCGATATCGGGGATGGGCAGCGCCTTTGCCAGTATGGGCAGCTTGGCACCGCCGGCCTGGGCCTGTTCATAGGCATTGCCGTTGTGGCGGGTCAGCCAGGCCAGCACATTGTCCAGCAGGCTGTAGTAGGCATCGCTCGACTGATTGCCAAAGGCTTCGGCCAGATCGCTGGCGGCATAGACAAACAGCCGGCCCTTGCCCAAGCGCGCGCCGACTGCCAGGGCATGGTCGGCTTCTGCCTTGGCCAGCGGCAGAATCCGCTCGCTATTGATACGGATTCCACCGGGCATCCATTGCTGGCTGCCCGGTGCGACCTTCAAATTGCGCAATAGCCGGGCGATGTCCTCGTCGGCGTAGTTGACAAAAAATTCCTCCGGCGCGACCGGCTGCGGACTCATGCCGGTGCCGGTGTTTCCGGCGCCGGCAATCACCGGCTGGCTGGCGACCAGCTCCCAGGTGCCGGTGCTGCCCTTTACGGGGGCAAACAGGGCGCGAACATGGCTGCCGTCCAGCAACAGGCTGGGCAGCAGCAGGCTGCCATCGCTGAGCGAATACTGGCTGGGCGTGGTGCTGGCTGCACCACTCTGGCTATTGCGCAATACCAGTCGCAATGGTTTGCCGCTTGGGCGCTGTACATCGAAAGTGACCTGCAGATGCGTCGGCTTGCCTGTGCCGTCCACGCTTGCCGCGACATCCTGCAGCACTAAGGTCGTGCTCTTGCTGTCGATCACCGGGGTGGCGAGCTTGCGCAAGGCCACCACACTGCTGCTTGCCAGGGTAAAGCTTGGTGGATTGCTGCCCGGCTGCATCGCCATCACCGCTTTTGCACTGCCGCCTGCCGCTTGCAGCCCCGGTATCAGCAATTGCCCGTCGTTGAGATTGAGCACACCCGTGCCGAGCTGGTTACCGCCAGCGTCGGCCCGCTCCAGGACAAATCGTTGCGGGTTGGACTGCGCTACCGGCCGCAGCAGGACATCAAACTGGCCGAGCCAGCTGCCGGCGCTGACATTGATGGCTGGCAGGCACAGGCGGCCGTCGTTCAGCCAACTGGGCGCACTGCATTCAAAGGCAGATGCCGGCGCATGAACACCTGCGCAGGCGGCCAGTGCCAGCATGCTGCTGCGCAGGGCAAATTGTCTGGAATCAGTCATAAGGTTCTCGCTGAGGATGTCGAATGTTCACGGCCGAGCGCGCCGCCGTTTGTGTGGAATGCCGGCTGATTATGTCGTGAGCATATCGGGCGAACCACTAATCAATCCTAAGCAGCGTGGCTGCGGCGCCTGGTTTGGCACGGCCTGATGCGCTTAGCGGCATGCGGCAAACGTATTGCGACTATGTGGCAACCGCTGCAAAAGCCCGTTGGCGCAAGGCTTTCCGTACTAAGCGGCGGCATGGCGCAAGGGCCACCTTGCGGCGACCCTTGGTAATACTCACAAGCCGATGCGGGCTGCTTCCGGTGAGCTTGATTCAGGCCGAGCTTGCTACGGCCATTGCGCCGCTTGCAGCCAAGGAATGGGGCATGGGCAGCGGCTTATTCCGGTCTGCTTGGCTCAGTTGTCCGCCGCACTATCGGAGTCGCTGGCTGGTTTGCCGGTGCTGATCACCGGCTGGCTGGCAACCAGCTCCCAGGTAGCGGTGCTGCCCTTTACCGGCGCAAACAGGGCGCGGACATGGCTGCCGTCCAGTATCAGGCTGGGCAGCAGCAGGCTGCCATCGGCCAGCGAGTACTGGCTTGGCGTGGTGCTGGCTTCGCCGGGCTGGACATTGCGCAGGGTCAGTCGCAGCGGCTTGCCGCTCTGGCGCTGTACATCGAGGTTGGCCTGCAGGTGTGAGGGAGTGCCGGTAGCGCCCAGTGCGACTGCGACATCGGGCAAGACCAGGCTGCTGCTCTTGTTGTCGATCACCGGTGTGATTTGTTTGCGCAAGTTCACCACACTGCTGCTCGCCAGGGTAAAGCTCAGTGGATTGCTGCTGCGCTGCATGGTCAGAACCGTTTTGCTGCTGCCGCCTGCGACGGCCATGCCTGGAATCAGCAGCTGCCCATCGCTGAGGTTGAGCGTGCCCAGCCCGAGCTGATTGCTGCCAGTGTCGGCGCGCTCCAGGGTAAAGCGCTGCGGGCTGGACTGCGGCACCGGGCGCAGCAGGACATCGTATTGGCCGTGCCAGGCGCCGGCACTGACATTGATGGCAGGCAGGCACAGCCGGCCGTCTTTCAACCAGCTGGGGCTGGTGCATTCAAAGGTAGCTGCCGATGTGTGAATAGCGGCAATAGCCAGTGCCAGCAGGCTGCCGCGCAGGGCAAATTGTTTGAGTTGCGTCATGGAGTTCTCCCCAAAGGATAATGAAATGGCAGGGATAGTCCGCTGCCGAGCTTGCAAATGCCGGGCAAGGATGGTCGAGGTGAATCGTGCACACCACTAATCAACGCTAAGCAGGAGCGGTGCGGCGCGCCGCCTGCCGTGGTTGAAAATGCTTAGCGGACTGCCGTGAACTCACGGCAGGTTTAGAAGGCGGTATCGAGAAGCTGTACAGACAAGATGCTTAGGCCTAAGCGATGCTGTGACAGATCGATGAAACGATGCCGCGCACGATGAAAAAGGCCACCTTGCGGTGGCCTTTGGTAAAACTCACAACTTACTTGGGGCAACTGCCATTGCGGCAGCGGCTCAGGTCGAACGGCGGTTGTGGCAGCTTCAGGCCATTGATGCGCGCGATGGTGGCGGCATTGGCCTTCATGCCCCAGGTATCGAAAAAGCCGAGCAGGTTGTAGCCGGAAATCAGGCTGGCGGCATACAGGAACTGCTGCTTCTTGCCATCGGAATCGCTTGGCCGGGTTTCATCCTTCAGGTAGCCGGCCTTGCCGATTTCGCGGAAGGCACGGTAAACCTTGGGGTAGAAGTCCTGATCGCGGAAGGCGAGGTTCAGCTGCCAGAACATGCCGAGCTTGAGGAATACATCCGGGTTGCTGTCGTAGTCGCGGTTCGGGTCCTTGAAGTAGGCGTCGATCTTGGCCCAGGTGCCGCCATTCTTGCCATCCAGATTGTCCTTGCCGTCGGTGCGCACCTGGCGCTCGATATTCATCGAATGGATATTGTTGGTGACTTCGCCCAAGCCATCCCAGCCGAAGGCACCTTGATGGTTGTGGCCCATCTCATGCCACTCGCCCCAGCCGCCCGGGAAGGGGCGGCCATCGAGCTTCACCCAGTTTGGCGGCACATCGGTAAAGGTCATGATCGGGTAGCCGCTATGCATATAGCCGCCGCCGATATCGATGTCCGGCATATAGCGCTCCTTGCGGCTGCCGGGGTTGTTCGGCTCGGGCAGGCTGAAATCCTCGCCGCTGATCTTGTCGTATTCGACCCGCATCGCGTCCCAGCGCTTGATGACGGCTGTCGGCTGGTTCACCGTGCTGGCCACCGACATCGGCAGGGTGATGATCACCCGCTCGCCCTCGATCTCTGCCCATGGTGCGGTGGCGGTTTTCAGTTGGGCGTTCCAGTCGGCGTCGCTATTGCTGCCCAGTTTGAAATAGGCAGCGCGGCCGGCACCTTCAATATCCAGACTGAATTTGCCGGCAGTCCAGGCCTTGCGCACATAGATCAGGCCGCCAAATGGCGATGACAGCTGGTTTTCGCCTTCATGCAGGTGCACCGACTGGGCAATGCGTGCCGGGCGCAGCCAGGTGGTGTGATGGCCTGTACTGTCGTTATGGCCGCCGATCTGCAGATCGACATCGACGCCCTTGGGCACGGTCACGGTAATGGTCTCGCCCGGTGGGGCATACAGGCCGGTGCTGGTCCACGGGTTGTCGGTACTGGTATCGACATTGATGCTGACGCGACCGGCGCGGGCGCTGCCACTCATGGCGCCAGGAAAGTGGCTGGCTGTCGGGTCGGCCGCCTGGCCGGGCTTGAGGCTCAGGTTTTCATAGTGCTGGCGCAGCACTTCGCACTCCATCGAGATGCGGTCGCGTGTGTTGTCGGCCGGATCCTTGGCACCGCTTGGGTCCTTGCAGTTGAACTGGCCCTTGGCGGAGCCGACCAGGCCGGCCTTCATATTGGCTTGGGCGCTATTGAACAGGGCGACGACGGCCGGATGGTCGGGATTGGTGCGGAACAGGCTGAACGCAGCCTTGTTCAGGGCGATTTCGCGCTCGGCATCGCTGGCCAGGCCGGCGAGGCCCGGGATGCTGGCCAGGGCGATCTTGCCGCTGCGGTATTGCGTCCAGTAGTCGAGCGCGGCGGGTGCATATTGCAGCTTCAGCTCATTGGCATTGTGGATGGTGGTGGAGTTCGGGTCGCCCCAGGTCACCAGCTCCATGCCGATTTTTTGCAGCAGATTCACCAAGGGATAATCGGTATAGCGTACGTCGCGCGGCGCGACCGCCTTGGCAAATTCATCCCAAGGGTAGCTTTGCAGCGCCCAGTAGGAGCGCGAGGTGAATACCGCCCCGCCACGGCGGATATAGCTTTCCAGCAGATCGGTTTCGGCCTGGTCGAGGCGGAAGTTCAGATACACCACCGGATATTTGGCCGGGTCGAGCAGGGCGGCGGTGTATTTGTCCACCTTGGTAAAGGCCACCGGGAAACGCGGATCGACCTTGGCGACCGGCAAATCCTTGGTGAGGATGGGCAGCTTGGCGCCGCCGGCCAGCGCCTTGTCATACAGATTGCCGTTTTGCACCGTCAGCCAGCCCAGCACATTGTCGAGCAGGGTGTGATGGTCGTCGGCAGTCGGCGTGCCGAAGGCATCGCGCAGATTGCTGGCCCCATACAGAAACAGCCGGCCATTGCCGAGGCGAGCGCCCACGGCCAGCGAATAGTCGCGACCACCGTTGGCCACCGGAAACACCCGTTCGCTGCTGATACGAATGCCGCCAGGAATGCCTTCCTTGGTGCCCGGCGCCACCGACAGCCCGCGCAACAGCCGACCCAGATCGCTCTCCGCATTGGCGACGAAGGACTCCGCCGGCGGGACCGGCGTAGGACTCATGCCGGTTGATGGACCGGTAGTGGTTCCAGTACCGGTTCCAGTACCGGTTCCAGTGCCGGTTCCAGTGCCGGTTCCAGTACCGGTTCCAGTACCGGTTCCAGTACCGGTTCCAGTACCGGTTCCAGTACCGGTTCCAGTACCGGTTCCAGTACCGGTTCCAGTACCGGTTCCAGTACC
>NZ_JAYRLZ010000193.1:0-8386 GCF_041904975.1 Chitinimonas sp.
AGGACGAGATCAAGACACAGACCGCGCCACTGAGCGAGGAGCAGCTGGAGCGCCTGCACCAGCATCCCGAAGAGGCCACTGCTCGCCTGAAACGACTCGGCGTCAATGATCCGGTATGGCTGCGTTCGGTGCTGGAGCATCATGAGCAGCTCGATGGCTTGGGCTATCCGAACCAAATTTCCGGTGCGGAGCTGAGCCTGGACGGGCAGCTACTACGCCTGGCAGATATCTACTGCGCCAGGGTGACGTATCGGGAATACCGCTCGGCGGTGCCGTTGACGGTTGCCTTGCGCGACATCCTGCTGGAACGAGGCAAGACCGTCGATGCCACCTTGGCGGCCCAGTTCATCCGCGCTGTCGGCATCTTCCCGCCTGGCCTGAAGCTGCGCCTGGCCAATGGAGAAACCGGCGTGGTGGTGCGAGCGAGCGGCTCTCCCAATCATCCGGTGGTCATCAGTCTGCTGAGCGCTACTGGCGAGCCGCTTACGCCGGGCGTCTATCGCGATACCCAGGAGGCCGCGTTCGCGGTGGGCGAGACGGTGAATCCAGCCACTTTCAAGGCCTATGTCGACATCGAGGCGATCTGGGGCTGAATCGGCGGCATTGCCGGCGGCGCCATACCGCACGTCGCGGCGAATGCATCGGCGCCGATATGGCTGATGTCATGCCGCGCTGCCAACGACAGTCAGTTGCAGGCAGCGCCGAGCAGATAAGGTTGCGCCGGGCCAAGGTCCAATTGTCGACCATCGCTACCCAGATAGGCGATATTGCCCGCCGCATCATCTACGCCGAGGAAGCTGTTGCTGGCCGTGTAATAGCGAAAGCGATAGCCGAAATTGTTTTGTGACAGCACGCCAGCCGGAGAGAACAGGGCAGGGTAACTGCGTTCTGCCCAGCTCAGCAGGCAGTCCACCTGACTGGCCGCCACGGCGCTAGTCTTGGTAAACGTGGCAGTTACACTACTGCCGCTTGCCATGGACAGGCTGCACGCGCCGGCTCCGCTACAGGCTCCTGACCAGCCGGCAAAGCGGTAACCCGGAGATGGCGTCGCTGTCAGATTCAATGCGGTGTTGGCGGCAACGCTGGCCGAACAGCTGCTGGTGCAATTGATGGCAGCCGGACTGGAGATAACCGTGCCCGCACCATTCAGATTGACTACCAAGGCGCTGGCTCGTCCACCACTACCATCCAGCCAGCGCGATAGTGCTGCGGTATAGGCAACATCGAAGCGACCGTAGGCGTCGGTGGAGCTGGCGGCGCTGCAACTGCTATTGCCGCCATAGAGCTGGCCAATCAGATAGTGCTGACCATCGCGCATCATCCACAATCCTGAACCACTGCTTCCCGGTTCGCTAATGCCGTTGCTGAGGCTGATGCCAAGAAAGCCGGTGCCGGCTGGCTGTGACTGGCTGGAGCAATCGAAGGTGCCGTTGTCAGCAGCCTGGCAAGTATTGTAAGACGCGGTCGTGCCAAAACTGATTTTCTGCAAATCCCCGCGAGGATGGTGAATGCCGGTCACGCTCGCCCCAAGCGGCGGGACCTCGGGCGACCATTCGGCATATACGGCGCCAGGAGGCGGGTTGCGCAGCAGTTGCAGGAAACTGGTATCGGTATTGGCCGCCGCATACAGGAGTGCTGCGCCACCGGGTAGAGACTGATAACGCGGGTCAGTCGTGCTCGGGGCGTCGCAGCTGGCTGAGCGGAAAAACCAGTATGTGATCAGAGAGGAAGCGCTGGCCTGGGTACTGATGCAGTGATTGGCGCTGAGGAAGTACGGCGTGCCGCTACCGGCACGATCACCCAGCAGCGTGCCGGTACAGGTATAGCTGCTGCCGCCGGAAACATAGGACATGCGCGCTACCGCATTGCTTTCGTTCCCCCATTCCTGGCTGTAACAACTGGCATTCAGATTGCACGCCACCGCATCGCCAATCTTGCGGATGGCGTCCTTGAAGGTCGGGGCACTGGCAAACAGATGCGACAGTTGTGGAATGGACAGGCGTACATCGCTGATCGACTCGCCTGCAGGCAGCTCGATTTCAACGGTGGCATCGCTGGCGGCGATTATCGGCCCCCAATAGACGTCGGCATCCGCACCACCATCGCGTGCGGCCTTGTTCAAAGCCAGTACATCGTGTACTTCCCTGGCGCTGACTTCGACAGCGGCAGCTTGCGCGCCAGCATAAAAGCGCAAGGTGGCCGTAGCGGGTAACTGCTCGACGCGTATTCCCAGACGTAGTCCCAGGGCCGACGGCGAGTGGATGGTGATGGCAGCAAGGTGAGACCCATCGGGCTGCCGCTCCCAGCGTAGTGTCCGTTGCAGCGCGCCGGCATTGGCCAATCCCTTGATCTGGCGGGCAATGCCTACCCGCAAAGGAACGCCAGCGCCGGGGCGAGCCGGCACATCATCCGTCAATTCGGCAACATCGGGCTGAGTCAGGGCTATGCGCGGAATCGCGCCGGCATAGCGCCCGTGGACTGTTGCCGCATCGGGCGAGCCGGCCCATGTTTGGCTGCTCACCGCAACAAGCAGGAAGCAAAAGCGATAGATCAGTGACATGGTGGTTTGCCGCAAGAATAAGGCGCCAAGTCGACACCAACAGTGCATTCTTGCCGATTCGCTGCGGCTTGGGGGAAAAAGCGCATCAGGAACGCGCTGAACCAAGCGCTGAATCACTTGCCGTGGCTAAAGTCAGGAAACCCGCTGCGTGTTTGGCGGTGCCAAGTATTTGATCTTTCTATTATTTCTTCAATCGCCCTGCGGCGCGCGAGAATGTCGCGTCAGGGCGTCGGCGCGGATGCCATGGCGCCGCGCCAGTATTCCTGCAATGCCTGTACCAACTCAGCGCGAAAGTCCGGCCGGATCGGCGCGAATACCGGTTCTGCCAGCAGGGCGCGCATCTTGGTCGGAAAGTCCAGCGACTGCCACAGCCCGCGCGTCAGGGCGTAGCTACGCATCAACAGGCTTACCCCGCGCCCGGACGGCAAGCCGAGCGACTCATCGAGTACGCTGCCTACGCGCACCAGGCCCTGGGTCAGTTCCAGCTTGAAGCTGCGCAGTTGCGCATCGCTGAGATTTTGCTCCAGCACGCTGTAGGCCATGGCATCAAGGCGTAGCAACTCGGGCCGTGCATCGAGATAGGCGACATAGCGCTCGACAAAGTGGGCAAGCAGGTCCGGCTGAGTGCCGGCGCTGAAGGTCTGATGAACTTCATTCAACAGGCCAGCGAAGTCCTCGGCCAACAGGGCGGTGAAGATTTCTTCCTTGGTGCGAAAGTACAGATACACCGTGCCTTTGGCGAGGCTGGCAGCTGCGGCGATACGCGATACCGAAGGCAGTTGGTGGCTATCTTCCAGAAACAGACGGCGCGCCGCGGCAAGGATATCGGCGCGGCGCACCGCTTTGTCTTCGGAGTCAATGGCACGGGATTTCATCAGGCGGCACGAGGCTGGAAAACCGCCGAGTTTACCGGCTTGGCGCGTCATGGGTGTAGCTGATCCGACTCGATATAGTGGCATCCCGGTGCGCTAGCCCTTGCTGCAGCCAGCATTGCTGCCGCAACGCGAGCGGTGGCGACAGGACGCCAGCGCTTGGCCAGCAGTGGTCCCAGGCATTTACCGATGGCGATGGCCGCACGCTCGCCTGGCCGCGAATCTGGCCGGGGACCGCCGTCGAGCAGGGAAGGGCGCACCACGGTCAAAGAAGCAAAACCAAGCTTGGCAAGATCATCCTCGATCTCGCCCTTTACCCGCAGATAGAAGGAGCGGCTGCGCGCGTCGGCACCGAGCGAGGAGTTGAGCACAAAGCTCGGCGTGCCATGGCGGCGTGCCAATGCCGCTGCAGCCAGCACGAAGTCATGATCGACCTGCCGAAACGCCGCTTGCGAGCCGGCAATCCTGATGGTGGTGCCAAGGGCACACAGCACGGCATCTGCCCGCCACCAGTCCGCCTGATCGGGTAGTTGCGCATAATCGATCGATGGATTGCTTAGTTTGGCGTGGGCTGCAAGCGGGCGCCGGGTTGGTGCCAGCACGCGGTCGACGCGAGGATCCGCCAGCGCTTGCGCCAGCAATTGCTGGCCTACCAGGCCGGTTCCGCCAAGTATCAGCAGTGTTGTCATGTCGCCTCCACCGCTTGCATTCAGTTTTTCATCAGCTGATAGGCGATTCTGCTTTGCAGGCTACGCGGTGCAAAGCGATTGCCGAATATGGTCAGCTTGTTGCCAATCCCCGGAACCACGCTGGGCGTGCCGGCCAGCATGGCGGCGATACCGGTTTCGGCCACCGGGCGCGACTGCATCATCATCAGGCGCTGGTAAGGCGTGGCACGCTGACCGGAAACGTCAAGAAAGGCGGTGGCGGTAATGCCGGGCGAGAGCACGCTGACCTTGACATTATGCGGCGCCAATTCGGTGTTGAGTGCCTCGCCAAACAGCAAGACATAAGCCTTGCTGGCCGAATAGGCCGCATAGAATGGCGTTGCCTGATAGCCGCCGATGCTGGCCACCAACAGGATATGGCCGCCACCGCGCATGACCATATCGGCGGCAAACACATGGGTAAGCTCGGTCAGCGCCAGCATATTGAGCTGCAGCATCTCCATGGTTTTGCTCAAAGGCTGCTCGGTGAATTTGCCGAATACGCCAAAACCGGCATTGTTGACAAGAAGGTCGATGGCGATATGCCGCGCATCCAGCCTGTGCTTGAGTTCGGTGCCTGCAGCTGGCCTGCCGAGGTCGATGCCTTCGACGACTACCTCGATCCCGAACCGGCTACGCAGAGACTGCGCCAGTTTTTCCATGGCCTCGGTTCGCCTTGCCGCCAGCACCAGATTGGCACCGCCTTCAGCCAGAATGGTGGCAAAGTCAATGCCGAAGCCGCTCGATGCCCCGGTGACCAACGCCCATTTGCCTTTGTACTCGCTCATGATTACCCCGATTAAGTGACCATTGGTCAGTGTGAGTGGAAAATAAATGACCAAAGGTCATTACGTAGGCAAATGTATGATGACCGCTGGTCATTTGTCAACAGACACGCTAGGTCGAAGAGAGAAAGTCAGGAACAACAGGCAGCGTCAGCTCGCTCTGTTGCCACAGTCGGGCACCGACCAGGAATCAAGCAAGCCAGGGTTTGATGGCGTCGTAACCGAGCTTGGCAATCAGCACGACCACCAGGCCGATAAACAGGCGGCGGATGACGACGGTGCCGCCGCGCATGGCGAGGCGGGCACCGATCACTGCGCCGCTGACATTGGCCAGCGCCATCGGTATGGCAAAGTGATACAGCACATTGCCATGAGGAATGAAGAATCCCAGCGAAGCCAGATTGGTCGCCAGATTCACCACCTTGGCCGAGGCGGAAGCGCGCAGGAAGTCAAAACCGAAGAAGCGGATGAACAGAAAGATCAGGAAGCTGCCGGTGCCAGGGCCAAAGAAACCATCATAAAAGCCGATAGCACCGCCAATCAGCAAGGCTATGACTTGCTCGCGCCGGCCAAAGCGGCTTGGTTGATGCAGGGCGCCGAAGTCCTTTTTGTAAAGGGTATAGGCCAGCATGGCGATCAGCAGCACCAGAACCAGCGGACGCATCCAGTCCTTGGGCACAAAACTGACCGCCGTGGCGCCGAAATACGCAAACACAAAAGCGGTTGCTGCGGCCGGCAATACCAGGCGCCACGCCAGATCCACCTTGCGCGCATAGCGCCAGGTAGCGGCGCCGGTGCCAAAAAATGAGCTGAATTTATTGGTGCCCAACAAGGTCGCCGCTGCCTGCTGCGGCAGCACGGCAAATAGTCCCGGCACCTGGATCAAGCCCCCGCCGCCTACTGCCGCATCGATCAGACCGGCAGCAAACGCTATCAATACCACGGAGCTTAGTTCGTACATAAAAATCACGGATGCAGGAGGGCCTGCATTGTCTCCGGTCTTGTGCCAGCTTCCAAGCTGCAATTTCCGGCACAAATTGCCGTATTACGGCGCCAGGGGGGCTCTGTACGAATCGCGTTTTCAAACGGCGGGACCGGCCTCGGGAAGTCCGGGTCTTAGCCGGCAGTGTGCAAGTCATTGATCCTTCGTTGTTTAAGCCTACCCCCTCCGCCCAACCTCCGCGGTGGATGATTCGTTTAGAGATACCTTAGGGTTTCCCGCAGGCCGCTGTAGCGGCGCGCGAAAATTGGCATCGATTTGCGCAATAAATGGCATTGGCCGCGCTTGCGTGGGTTGAAAGGAATTTGCAGGATTTTGGCACAAGGCCGGAAGTCAGGCCTTGTCTGTTTTTGGCGTTGTTAGAACAGTCCGCCGCAATGGGCGGTATCCCAGTTGGTAATCACTAGTTCGCCTGTCGCCTTACGCTCACCCTGCGCCACGCCAACCGTGTATTTGATCTCCAGTTCCAGCATTGGCCAATCGGCGAAGATGCGGCGGATGTCGGGGTGGTCGTTGATGCTGATCATCATCTTGCCCTTCATCGTGCCCATCAGCCGCGCCATTTGCTCATAGTTTTCGAGGCCGAACTCGACGCCATAACCCTCGGTTTGCCAGTACGGCGGGTCCAAGTAAAGGAAGGTATGCGGGCGGTCGTAGCGCTCGATTACGGTCTGCCACGGTAGGTTCTCGATATTGACGCCAGCCAGGCGCAAATGGGCGGCACTCAGGGTCTCTTCGATGCGTAGAAGGTTGACCACGCTGCCGGTTGTGGCGGTGCCGTAGGTTTGGCCTTCCAAGCGGGCGCCGAAAGTGTGCTGTTGCAGGTAGAAGAACCGGGCGGCGCGCTGGATATCGGTCAGGGTTTCCGGGTGCTTCTCCCATTCAAACACCTGGCGAGAGCTGAGCGCGTACTTGAACTGACGGACGAACTCTTCCAGGTGATGCTGGACGACTCGATATAGATTGACCAAGTCGCCATTGATGTCGTTCAGGACTTCGCATTTGGCCGGATAGGGCCGTAGGAAAAACAGCGCGGCGCCGCCCGCGAACACTTCGACATAGCAGTCGTGCAGGGGAAAGAGAGGAATCAGCTTATCGGCCAGTCGGCCCTTGCCGCCCATCCACGGGATGATGGGTTTAGCGTAGAAATTCATGCTGCAAGCCTTTTGTATCTTGTGGAAATGCTGGTAGGCTGCGGCCGCCCGTGTACACAGGCAGGGGCCAAGGCCCAGCTTGCAGGTCAGTTCTGCGGGTTGGGTGGCCGACTTGGGTGCTCGTAACACCTAGGCCGGCCGCCCCTCTTCTAGCTGCCTAAGCGCGGTAAACGTTGGCGATGAATCCGCCAAACTGCATTTGCGCAGTGGCTGGCAGGCTTTCGTTGATGGTTGCCTCATCGACCATCCACGCACCGTCATCGCCAGCGACCGTGAATGCCGCCTTGATCGTCACCACCCCCGCCACCATTGAAGCCAACAGCATTCCCTCGCCGCCTCCGCGTTTTCGTAAGGGCATGCGGAATGAATCACTGGCGGGGATGATTTGATTGCTGTTGTCGCGCAATTCGGCTGTGACGGTCAGTGTCGTACCGCACGGACACGTCGCTTCGCGCAACTGCGGATCGACCAGGGTTTTGCTTGGGTTATCGCTGGCGACATTGGTAATCACCAGGCGCGGACGGGTGTCGGTAGTCGGCGCGGCAAAGTTCGCCCCGTTGTAGATCCAACCCGGCCCCGGCCGTGGATTGACGCCGGTCAGGTCTACCACCGTGGATGCCTGGGTTTGCGCATAGGCGAGCGTCGAGACAATGACATTGCCTACCACGCCGCCGTCTATCAATGCGTATTCACTCATGCCGGCACCTCGAAGCAGATCACTGCACACCCGGGTGCGCCAGACGTGGTACTGCCCGCACCGCCGCCCCCTCCGTAGCCGGTCGCGGATGTGCCGCCTCCATTGCCGCCCGCACCGTTAAATGATGCTGCGCCACCGCCATTGCTAGCGTTGACATTGCCCGGCGTGCCCAGCGCAATTCCGGCTGCCTTTACCCAAGGCGGCAATAGCAGCATCGAGTGTGATCCACCATTGGCACTATTAATGCCGCTCGGAGCGTTGCAAATGCCGGTGGTTGTTACGCCCAGGTCGACGGCATTGGTGCCGTAGGACAGCAGCGCATTGACTGTGCCTGGCTGATACAGCCCACCTAGCAAATTGATGGCCCGGCCGGCCCAAAATTGTAGGTCAGCGCCGACTGCCACACTCATTGAGCCGGGGGCACTACGGGCGTTGGACTGAGACGGCCCGCCACCTTGAGCAGTTAGTGTTAGCGCGCCAATGGAAACCGTCGTCGCTCCCCCTGCATTACTGCCGATACCACCCGCGCCGATGCTGATTGCAACGGTACTGCCGGCGACAACACCCACGCGGCGGTGGTCGATCACAAAGGCCCCGCACGCGCCAGCTGC
>NZ_JAYRLZ010000194.1:0-8380 GCF_041904975.1 Chitinimonas sp.
ATCAAACCTTCCCAGTTTGCGCCTTTAAAACGCGACGTGGGGGCTGCCATCCTCAGAAATGAGTACTTTTTCTCGAAATCCGTCAAGATCCCCGGCATGATTTGACTTAAGGGGATGGGTGTGACCCCGACAGCGACAGCGCCAATCGTGAACTGAAAATTCCCCTGCTGATCGGTGATCTGAAAATCACGTTCACGTGCCTGCATTTTCCACGACTCAGGTACAAAAACAACGACATTGTATGGACGCTGTGTCACGGGCATCAGCAAAGCATTATCGAACAAGGGTGCACGATCCCTAGCATCTGCTGGCTCTTCATCTCCATCGCCACTCGCCTCGTCCGATTCTTCAATTTCTTGCTCAGCCTCAAGGCACAATTGATAGATCTCCTCCTCATTGAAGCCGTCCCGAAGCATTCGAGCATAAACTTGCTCAAAAAGCTGATCAGGCTTGGACAGTGTCGTATTCAGCAACTCCATCGACATTCCGATAAGCGGATGATCGATGGTCGGATTGGTCAAGCCAAGTCTGCTTCTCATTGCAAACACCATCAATATTTCAAAGGGAAAGCGCTTAAAATAATGGCCACGGAATTCGTCGTTCACTCTGTAAGTATGCAGATCGCATACAGCGATACAGGCATCGCGAACTAAATCCAGATCTGTACTTCGCCAACAGGACAACAAGGCATCGGTTTCCGGCTGGCTGCAATCTTGATTTGCACTTGAAATCGGCGAATCATCGAGATAATCCGCCAACACTTGCAAGATAAAATAGAAGATCGGTCGATCTGCGTCAATATAATAGTCCTGCCAATATGCATGCAGAAGCATATGGGCATGTTTAAGCGTCTGATCGGCATCACTTATTACAATACCAATTACCGCAAACTGCACATCATCCAATCTAATTAAACTACGACGAAACCCATGTCGACCTAAAAACCTTACGCTCCGATGCAGTCGACACAAAAAACCCAAACGCCCATACAAGTAACAATTACTGGCCAGATCCACATCAAGCACTCGCTCCTCGATAAGTCGACGCTCAAATCGACTTGCAAATATCGCAGCATACATATTCAACGCCAAATCCAAATCTTCCCAACTCTCGTGAACAACATCTGACGCAGCATCAGCCGAAACCCACCCATTCGCAATGTAGCTCAGAATACGCGACTGATACATTTTTATACAGCTCTCCTCCCATTCAACGATATCCTCCAAGTTTTTCGCGTAAGATTTTAACCATGCCGGATTAACACCTTTTTCACTCTTTAGGCTCATCACTGTATCCTTTCACCATTTAGCACAATCTCTTTTGAAAAGAGATAAAACACATTAGATTCCAAAAACCTTGTCGAATCCAAAAAGACACTCTCCGCCGGACACCACCAAACCAGCAATCCGGGGCGGCATTGCAATAGCTTATGGCCTCGTCAGTCAGCGCCGGATTCAGTAACCCTTTCAAGTCCCCAGCTCGCAAGTTTGCATCCGGGTAAGTATGCCGCTGTCGAGATATACGAGAATACCCGGGCGTACGGGCCAGCTATCCCGACCACCTTAGCAAACAAGTTATGCCCCCTTGCTCCGCACCCTCCCCACCGCCTCTTGCCAACCGCGATACAGCACATCGCGCTTATCCGCCGCCATCGCCGGGGCAAATTCGCAATCGCCGGCCCATAAGGCGCTGATTTCATCCAGGCTGGTGTAGATGCCGGCGCCGAGGCCCGCCAGGTAGGCGGCGCCGAGGGCGGTGGTTTCGGTGATGGTGGGGCGAGCAACCCGGCAGTCGAGCAGATCGGCCAGGCATTGCATCAGCCAGTCGTTATTGGCCATGCCGCCATCCACCCGCAGGGCAGCGGGTTGAGCGCCGTCGGCGCGCATCGCTTCCAACAGATCGCGGCTTTGGTAGCAGACCGATTCCAGTGCGGCGCGGACTTTTTCGGCGTTGCCGGAATCGCTGGTCTGGCCGATGTTGGCGCCGCGCGCTTGCGGGTCCCAGTAGGGCGCGCCCAGGCCGGTGAAGGCCGGCACCAGATAAACGCCATGGGTGTCGTCCACCTCGCGTGCCCATTTTTCGCTCTCGGCGGCGCTGCCGATCAGCTTGAGCGCATCGCGCAGCCACTGCACCGCCGCGCCGGCGATAAAGATGCTGCCTTCCAGCGCATAGGTGGGCTGGCCGTTCAGGCGGTAAGCCATGGTGCTGATCAGGCGGTGTTGCGAGCGCACCACGTCGCTTCCGGTATTCATCACCATAAAGCAGCCGGTGCCATAGGTGGACTTGACCATGCCGGGGGCGAAGCAGGCTTGGCCGACAGTGGCGGCCTGCTGGTCGCCCGCCACGCCGCGAATCGGGATGGCGGTGCCGAACAGGGCGGCATCGGTGTGGCCATAGTCATCGGCGCTGTCCAAAACCTGCGGCAGCAGCGCGCGCGGCACGCCAAAGAAGGCGAGCAGCTCCTCGTCCCAATCCTGGCTATGCAGATTGAACAGCAGGGTGCGCGAGGCATTGGTGGCGTCGGTGGCATGTACCTTGCCGCCGGTCAGCTGCCAGACCAGCCAGCTGTCGATGGTGCCAAAGGCCAGCTCGCCGGCCTCGGCGCGTTGGCGGGCGCCGGGGATATGATCGAGCAGCCAGGCGATCTTGGTGGCCGAAAAATAGGGGTCGAGCAGCAGGCCGGTCTTGTCGGCCAGCCAGCGTTCCGTCTCGGGCGTGTAGTGGGCCTTGCACCAGTCGGCGGTGCGGCGGTCCTGCCAGACGATGGCGTGATGGATGGGCTGGCCGGTGGCGCGGTCCCAGATCACCGTGGTTTCGCGCTGGTTGGTGACGCCGATGGCGCTGATTTCGCTGGCGCTGCGTTGCGCCGATGCCAACGCCTGTCGGCAAACTGCGACGGCGTCGCGCCAAATCTGTGTGGCATCGTGCTCTACCCAGCCATCATTGGGGTAGTGTTGGGGCAACTCGGTCTGGGCACGGCCCAGCACGGCGCCGGCACGGTCGAACAGCATGGCGCGGGTGCTGGTGGTGCCCTGGTCTATGGCTAGCAAGATGGTCATGGCTTGTCTCCTCTGCTCGCAAGCATAACGCAACGGCTCACAGGCAATGGACAACACACTCTACGATGTTCTGGTGGTGGGCGGCGGCATCAATGGCTGCGGCATTGCCAATCACGCCAGCCAGGCCGGCCTGAAGGTGATGCTGATCGAAGCGGCCGATCTGGCCGGCGCCACCTCGTCGGCCAGCTCCAAGCTGATCCACGGCGGCCTGCGCTATCTGGAGCAGCGCGAGTTCCGCCTGGTGCGCAAGGCGCTGGGCGAGCGCGAGGTGCTATTGAAGATGGCGCCGCATCTGGTGTGGCCACTGAAATTCGTGCTGCCGCATCACGATGGCCTGCGCCCCGGCTGGCTGATTCGCCTCGGGCTGTTTTTGTACGACCATCTCGGTGGCCGCGAGGTATTGCCCGGCTCCTATGGCCTGCGCCTGCGGCGCCATCCGTTTGGCGAGCCGCTGCAGCGCGCGTTCCGGCGCGGCTTTGTCTATGCCGACTGCTGGGTGGACGATGCCCGGCTGGTGGTGGCCAATGCCCAGCAATGCCGCGAGCAGGGCGGCGAGGTGCGGACCCATACCCGCATGCTCAGCGCCCGCCGCACCGGCCCGCACTGGGAAGTCGATATCGAGAATCCGGATGGCAGCACCGCCACCCTGACTGCCCGCGCCCTGGTCAATGCGGCCGGCCCCTGGGTGGAGCGGGTGCTCAAGCAGGGGCTGCGCCTCGGTGCGCGCGACTCGGTGAAGATGGTCAAGGGCAGCCATATCGTGGTGCCGGCCCTGCATGATGGTTCGCAAGCCTATATCCTGCAGCACCGCGATGGCCGCATCGCCTTTGTGCTGCCCTATGAGCAAGGCTACAGCCTGATCGGCACCACCGATGTGGTGTTCGAGGGCGACCCGCGCAGCGCCAGCTGTTCTGATGAAGAGGTGGCCTATCTGTGCGCCCTGGTCGGCGAATACTTTGCCAAGCCGCCCACGCCGGCCGATGTGCTGTGGCGCTATGCCGGCGTGCGGCCGCTGTACGACGACCAGAGCGACGACCCGAGCGCCGTCACTCGCGATCATGTGCTGCGGCTCGATCGCGACGGCGCGCCGGTGCTGTCGGTATTTGGCGGCAAGCTCACCACCTATCGCCAGCTGGCGCTGGAAGCGATGGACCTGCTGCGGCCGAGCTTTGCGGCAATGCGCGAGCCGCTGGTGCCACCCAAGCCGCTACCCGGTGGCGACTTGCCCCATGCCGACTTCGATGCCTTCCTGGCCCAGCTTGCACCACGTTATGCCTGGCTCGACCCGGCGCTTTTGCGCCGGCTGGCGCGCCAATATGGCAGCCGGGTGGAGACGCTGCTCAATGGCTACCAGCAGTTGTCCGACCTGGGGCGCCATTTCGGCGCCGGCCTGTACGAGGCAGAAGTGCGCTATCTGCAGCGCGAGGAATGGGCCAGGGATGCCGACGATATCCTGTGGCGCCGCACCAAGCGCGGCCTGCATATGAGCGCCGCGCAGCGGGCGGAATTTGCTGCCTGGTTGCAGGGCAGCCAGCCGTAAAGCCCTGCTTGAAAATTCATCATGCCGTGTTTGCCTCAGGCCTTGCGTATAATCGCGCCCCTCGACAGGTATCTGCAGCGTGCAGATTGAAACGGGAAGCCGGTGCAAAGCCGGCGCTGCCCCCGCAACGGTAAGTCGTGTCGAACTGCCTCACAGGCCACTGGTTGAAACCGGGAAGGCGAGGCAGGGAGCGACGAGCCCGGAGACCGGCCTGCCGACAGCCTAGCGTGACCAACGCGCAGGCTGTGTGCGGTTGCCGCCTTGTTGTGCCGGCTGCCGCACTCTGGTGCGAAAGGCGCGGCGGGCGGCATTGGCAAACTGGTGCGCCGCACCTGTGCCTTTCGCGTATACATGGCCTGCGGTGGGCAGGCATAGCGGAGCACCCCTTCCCATGAAAACGACCCCTGTCCTGGCGGCGCTGGCAGCTGCCGGCCTCGCTTCCTGTGTATTTGCCGATGGCAGCCCCAACCTGATCCAGGTCACTGCCAGCCGTTTCCCCGGCAATGCCGCCGATCAACCGGTCAACCTGACCGTGATCAGCCGCGACGACATCGCCCGCTCCGCCGCTACCAGCTTGCCCGAGCTATTGGCCGGCGTGGCTGGCGTTACCGTGCGCAATCTCGATTCCACCGGCAATGGCAGCATCGATCTGGCCGGCTTCGGCATCAGCGGCCCGTCCAATACCCTGGTGCTGCTCGATGGCATCAAGCTCAACGACAACGATCTGTCGTCGCCACGCCTCACCGCCATTGCGCTGGATCGCATCGAGCGTATCGAAATCGTGCGCGGTGGCGCGGTAGCCTGGGGCGGTGGTGCCACCGGCGGGGTGATCAATCTGATCACCCGCAAGGGCAATCGCGGCGAATGGTCGGCGCGGGTCGGCAGCTTCGGCACCGTCGAGACCAATGCCGGTGCCGGCTTTGGCGATACGCTCAATCTGCGCCTGGATGGCCGCGCCCTGCACAGCAATGGCTTCCGCGCCAACGGCGACCATGATGCGCGCTCGGCATCCAGCGAGCTGGCCTGGCGCGATGCCGGCCTGCGCCTGGCGGTGGGTCTGGCGCGTGAGGAAGACGACTATCGCTTTCCCGGTGCGCGTAGCGTGAAGCCCGCCACCGCCAAGACACCGGCCCTCGATCAGTTCCGCGACGACCCCTGGGGCAGCAATAGCCCGAACGACTGGGGCAAGACCGACAACACCCGCCTGACCCTGCGTGGCGAAGGCCAGTTCGCCGGCGGCAACTGGGCGCTGGATGCCAGCCATCGCCGCAAGAATACCCGCAGCTATTTCGACTATGGCGGTGGCTTCAGCTCGGATGATCAGCGCCATATCGACGACGACCGCATCTCGCCGCGCGCCGCCTTCCACCTTGGTGCCGCCGAATTGGCGCTGGGCGTCGATATCGGCCGCAGCAAAACGCGGCTCGCCAATGGCAGCGCCATGCTCGACGCTGGTCGCAGCAAGGTCGACAACCGCGCCCTGTGGCTGGACGCCGGCTACCGCCTCGGTGCCGACACCCGCTTTACCCTGGGCGGCCGCAGCGAGAAGGTCGATCAGGACGTAAACGTGCTGCAATACGGCTCGCCGGTCGCAGCCAAGCGCAATGACCGGGTTCATGCCGTGCAATTCGGTGTGCGGCAGCGTTTTGGCGAGCTATCGCTGTTTGCCCGCGCCGGCAGCAGCTATCGGCTGGCCAATGCCGACGAGCTGGTCGACAACGCCAATCTGCAACCGCAAACCTCGCGCGATATCGATGCCGGTGTGGAAGGTCGGTTTGGCCCTGGCCAATGGCGCTTCAGCGCTTTCTCGCGCCGGCTGGACCATGAGATTGCCTACCAGCCGTTTGCCGGCCCCAATGGCTATGGGCAGAACACCAATCTGTCGCCCACCCGCCGCCAGGGTCTCAACGCCGAATGGTCGGCCAGCGTGGGCGCATTCGACTACGGCGTGAATATCAGTTGGCAGGACGCCAGTTTCCGCAGTGGCAACTATGGCGGCGGCGATCTGGCTGGCAAGCAGGTGCCGCTGGTGCCGCGCTGGCAGGGCAATCTGCGTGCCGGCTGGGCCTGCTCGGAAGCAACGCGGCTCGACGTGGCCCTGCATGGCAGCGGCCATAGCCGACTCGACAACGACCAGGGCAATACCGGCCCCTGGCTGGGCGGCTTTGCCACGCTCGATATCAAGCTGAGCCACCGCATCGGCGCCACCACCCTGAGCCTGAGCGGCCAGAACCTGGGCGACAAGCGCTATGCCAGCTACGGGGTGCGCAGTACCTTCAATGCTAACTACAACCTCTACCCGGAAGCGGGGCGGCGTTGGCAAGCCAGCCTGGCCTATGCGTTCTGAGGACTACGGCCTGAAATAGCCTTGTTTTCCACTTGCCAGACGTAACCGTCCCCCGCCATGCGGCAGGGGACGGTTCGGCTCACGCCCTGGCTTACTGTTTTGCCACGGTCTGCACCGCATCCAGAATCACCTTGGCGACATCGGCCGGGCGCGATTGCTGCGGTACATGGCTGGTGGGCAGGCTGGTGACCTTGGCGCCGATCTTCTTGGCCAGCGCGCGTTCTTGCTCAGGTTGGATCATCAGGTCTTTTTCGGCCACGATATACCAGGACGGACGGCTGCTCCATGCGGCATTGCTGACCTTGTCACCAAAGGCCTTGGCCTGGATCGGGCCTTGGGTGGCGGCCATGATGGCGGTCTGCTTTGCACTCAGGTCCTGGGCAAAATATTTGCTCATGCCTTCGGGTGACAGGTAGAGATAGCCGCCCTGATCAGGCACCAGGTGCTTGAGGCCTTCCGGCTTCGGGTATTGATTGCCCAGCTCTTCCACCGACTGGCCGGCGTCGGGGGCGAAGGCGGCCACATAGACCAGGCCCTTGACCTTGTCATCGACGCCGGCATCGGTAATCACCATGCCGCCCCAGGAATGACCGACCAGCACCACGCGGCCGGTTTGGCTGGCGATCACGCGGCGGGTAGTGGCGACGTCGCCAGCCAGCGATTCCAGGCTGTTCTGTACCGCCGTGACCTTGACACCGGCCGCTTGCAGCAAGGGGATGACCTTGGCCCAGTCCGAGCCGTCGGCAAAGGCGCCGTGGACGATGACCACCGAAGTGGTTTCCGCCCTGGCGGGCTCGGCGGCGTGGGCAAAACCGGCAAACAGGGCCGTGGCGCCAATGGCGGTGGAAAGCAGGGTGCGGGTGTTCATGTCGAATCTCCGAAAAGTTGGGAAGGTGCTGTGCTCTGGCAGGGCAAAGTATGGAGAGGGCCTTGGCTTGCGCATATCGGTCGGATGACCGATGCTGCCGCCTCCGCCTTGCCCGTCCTCGCTTATGCCGCAGCCCTCTCCCTTGCCCGCACCCTTGACTCAGTCACGCGCTACCGTGCCGGTGTACGAGGCCATCCTCGCCCTGGCCTTTATTGGCGACCTGAGCATGGGCCGCGCCACCGACCAGTCGCCGCGTACCGGCTGGCTGGCGGCCGAGCTGACCCGCGCTGCCGGCGGCAGCGAGGAGGAGGCGACGGCCGCGCAGCTGGTCTCGCTACTGCGCTGGTCCGGCTGCACCGCCAATGCCGCCGGTTTCGAGCACTTGCTGGGTGACGATGTGGCGGCGCGCGAGCAATTGATGGCACTGACCCTGCCGCCGATGAGCGAGGCAACCCTGGCGCAGCTGCCCGAGATGGCGCAGATCCACTGCGAGGTGGCCGGCGACATTGCCCGCATGTTGGCACTGGGCAGCGAGGTGGAACGCGGTCTGCGCCATATATTCGAGC
>NZ_JAYRLZ010000195.1:0-8325 GCF_041904975.1 Chitinimonas sp.
CCCCGCCCCCCCCTATGGTGCTCAGTTAATGTATGTGGCGCTGGATCAGGGCGATTGGCTTCCGCATTTCCGGCAGTATATGGCGTGGATGTATTGGCGCTGGCGCATTGAATTTGCCTTGTTCCGGGAATATCAGCGGGCCGGGAATATCAGCGGGCCGGGAATATTCCGTTCGGGCCGTTTAATACTACATGCTTTGTCGTGAAACATTTTGCGCACTATATCGGCGAGCTGCTGTACCTGGGCTGGATGGAACAGGCAATCGATCTGAGCCGCAGTGCCTGCTGGGCGCTGGAGGCCGGTTTTGGGTGGGACTTGGATGGTTCGGCGCAGAATCAGTATTTTCTGCTCTGCCTGATGGCGGATTGGCAAGGCTGGCCGCGTCCGAAAATGTCGCCCGGCACCCTGGACGATCCGCTGCTCACCCTGCTGCTGGCACATTGGCGCACGCCGGAGCCGGACGATCTGCACGATCTGCTGCTGGCGCTCTGCGATCGGCGCACCCAGCAAGTCGATGACCGGCAGGACTTTAGCGGTAATGTGCTGCGCTGGTATTTTCCCTATGAAATCCTGGCGGTATTTCGCTTGCGCGAGCAACTGGGGCTAAGTAACCCGACGCTGGATCACCTGGTAATGAAAACCCAGATGGCGGTGCTACCCCCGCCCCAAGCCCTGTACGACGACCCGTTTCTGCAAAAAATCTTGCAGCACATCCGTGCCGAATGGCCGGAGGTGCAGGCCGATTACCTGCGCCTGCCGCGTTAATGACCATGGAAAACACCATGCAGCCAGCCCTGAGCCCGGAAGCACTTACCATGATTGTTGAATTGTTTGCCGATTCCTTGCGCGGCATCCAGGATCGTGGTTGTACCGACTACAGCATGCCGGCCAATCCCCAGAGCAAGGCACTGTTTATCAAGGCCTGGCGACATGGCTATGACGAGGAAGCTGGATACGAGCACAGCCTTGACGAGATCATTGCCGACATCCAGCAAGCGAGCGATTACATCGATATTTTTGGCGAATTGCTGGTGGCTTATTTGCTGACGCGCATACCCGCCTCCCTGCAAGCCGACCAGCCAAAGCTGAGCGAAGCAGAATACCAGGCCATCGGCTACTGGCTGGACGACCTGGCAGACGTCTATGCGCTCGACCCCGCCGAGGACGACCCGGACTATTACCTGAGCGATACTCCTGCCCACCGCGCCCTGGTCACCGCCGCCCTGCAACACCATGGCGAGCCCGACGCCGAACAGCGGGTACAGGCCATGCTGGATGAAGACGGCGAATTGTCGATTTATACCAGCTGGCTGATGCGCTATTGGGCCAAGTGTTGTGGCTGGCGCGAGCCGGGCGAGGCATAGACCCGGCCTGCGCGAGCAGGCCCACCGCTGTATCGTGATGGCAGAGCTTTCAACCGCTTCAGCCGCGCAGCAGCGCCAGGCAATGGCGGGCGATCATCGCTGCCTCGTCGGTCGGAATCGCCCATACCGATACGGCGCTGGCGGCCGTGCTGATGCGCAAGGCCCCCGCCTCGTTGGCCGACTCATCCAGCGCCATGCCCAGCCAGCCCAGCGCCCGGCCTACCGCTGCGCGGATGGCGGGCGCATGCTCGCCGATGCCGGCAGTGAACACCAAGGCATCGAGCCCGCCCAGCACCGCCACCAGGGCGCCGATTTCGCGCACGATGCGGTAGACGAAAAGATCAATCGCCTCGCGTGCATGCGGGCTATCGCTGGCCAGCAAAACGCGCAGATCACTGCTGATGCCCGATACGCCGAGCAGGCCGCTGCGCCGATACAACAGGTCTTCCAGCTCATCCAGCCCCATGCCTTGGCGTTGCAGATACAACAAGACGCCGGGGTCGATGGCGCCGCAGCGGCTGCCCATCATCAAGCCATCCAGCGCGCTGAAGCCCATGCTGCTGGCCACGCTGCGCCCGCCTTGCAACGCACACAGGCTGGCACCGCTACCCAGATGCGCCACCACCACCCGCCCGGCCAGGGCCGCCGGGTCGAGCCGCGCCAATTCGCCGGCGATGTATTCATACGAGAGGCCATGAAAACCGTAGCGCAGCACGCCCTGCTCGCTCAGCGCGCGCGGCAGCGCAAACTGGCGCGCCAGCGCCGGCATGCCCTGGTGGAAAGCGGTATCGAAACAGGCAATCTGTAGCAGATCGGGCAAATGCGCGGCCAGAGTGGTGATGGCCAGCAGATTGTGCGGCTGGTGCAAGGGCGCCAGCGGCACCAGTGCCTGCAGGTCTGCCAGCAACGCCGCATCCACCCGCTGTGGCTTGGCATGATGCGGGCCACCATGCACCACGCGGTGGCCGACGGCCCGCAGCGTGTGCTCGCCCAGATGCGTTTCCAGCCAATCGAGCAGGCCCAGCAGCAGCTCGGTGTAGCCGGTCGTGGCCGGCCAGTTGCGCTCAAGCAGGGTCTGACCCTGCGCATCGCGGACCAGACCGTGCGGGCCGCTGCCTATGCCGTCCAGCATGCCGGCAAGCCAGGGTTGCAGCTGCGCATCGGCCAGGTGCAGATACACGGAAAACTTGATGCTGGACGAGCCAGCATTGATCACGGCAATGGCGTCGGACATGGTGGCGCTTTCAAATGCATTTCGGGCTGGGCAGGGCGGGGCGGGACGACTAGCCGCTGGCGCAATCGCGGCGCGGCATAAACACGCCCGCCGCGCCGCCCGCATGTGGGGCCAACGGCAGTCGCCGGCGCCCCGGTGCGGGCTGAGGATTCTCCACCTGCTCGATTGCATGCGGGTTTCAGGCCAGCCCTCAGGCAGCATCACTGCGCTAGCTGGAGGGCGCGGATTGGGCGAGGTGTCGATCAGCCAGCGCGCTGCCCATGTCATCTTACCGTCAGACAGCCCTGCCAGCATTGTGGCGACCCGAGCCGGGGTCGGTTTGATATGGCGCAAGCTTTCTGCCAAAACAACCGTGCCAAGTCGGCCCGCCACCCACCGCTACCAATGCGATGTCCGTATCAAGCGCCCGGCCCGGGCGAGCGCGACACCCATCAACACATCCAGGACGGAATCCAGGCAATGCCCAAGCAACAATACAATGTGCTGTTTCTATGTACCGGCAATTCAGCCCGCAGCATCATGGCTGAAGCCATTACCAACAAGCTGGGCAATGGCCGCATTCGCGCCTTCAGCGCCGGCAGCTTTCCCAAGGGCGAGGTCAACCCCTTGACGCTGCACACCCTGCAACAGCATGGCTACCCGATTGACGGCTTGCGCAGCAAGGGCTGGGAAGAATTCAACGGCCCTCAGGCGCCGCATATGGACTTTATCTTTACCGTATGCGACGACGCCGCCAACGAGGTCTGCCCGGTGTGGCCCGGCCATCCGATGACCGCCCACTGGGGCTTTGCCGACCCGGCGCGTAGCGAGGGCGACGAAGCGCATCGGCAAAATGCCTTCAATCACAGCCTGATCGAAATCAGCCACCGCATCCGCCTGTTCCTCAGCCTGCCGCCAGACAAGATCGACCATCTGGCCTTGCAGCAACTGCATGCCGAGGCCAGCCGCTGAGTCACCCCGCACCGGCGCCTGGGATGCACTGAATAAAATCGCGTTTTCAACCCGCACCGCTAGTCCCGAGAAGCCCGGGACTTTAGCGACAGAGGGTAAGTGGTTGATTCATCTCTGTTCTATTCCACCCTTCCGCCTCGCGCGGGGGAAGCGCGCTTTTGCGCGTAAGCAGATCGGTTCAGCGCTTCCCTAGCCAGGCGCCAGACAGGATCAGCACTAGTGCAGCGCCATGCTGCCAGCCAAACTGTGCACCGCCGACGCTGGCCAGCAAGGCGGTAGAGAGGAGCGGCGTCAGATAGGCCAGGGTGCCAATCACACGCGGGTCGCCGCGTTTGAGCGCCGTATCCCATAAGAAGAACGCCGCGCCCATTGGCCCAAGGCCCAGCAGCAATAGCCAGCCCCATTCCGCCTGACTGGGCCGGTAAGCGGGCTCAAGCAAGGCATGGGCGAGCAAAGCCAATAGCCCCGACAGCAGGCAAAAACCGCCCACGGCGCCAGTGGAAAACGGTGCCACCCGGCGGGTCAGCAGTGAATAGCTGGCCCACATGACTGCCGCCAGCGCCGATAGCGCATAGCCAAGCATATGCTGGCCGCGCCAGTCGGGCATGCCGTGGCCCAGCACGATCAGCAGGCAACCGGCCAGGCCGAGCAACCCGCCGCCGATATGGCGCGCATTGAGTCGCATGCCGGGCAGCAACAGCGGCGACAGCAGCACGATCAGCAGCGGCCACAGATAGTTGATCAGATTCGCTTCCAGCGCCGGCGCATAGCGCAGCCCGAGAAAAATGCAGAAGTGATAGCCAAACAAGCCATAGCATCCGAGCAACAGGGTGGGCAGCGGCACCCGCCATTCGCGCCAGCGAGGCAGGCCGCACAGGCTGCCAATGCACAGTGCCAGCCCCACCAGCAGAAATGGCGGCAGCTGCGCCAGGCGGGTCGAGAGCAGGGCCAGCGTGCTCCACAGCAACAGCGTTGCCAGCGCATAAAAATAGGCGGATCGGGCCATCTCGGGCTTGGTTCCAAGCGTGGAAAAAGCCGATTGTGCCGGCAAAGCCGATTCAGAAGTACCATTGCAGCCTTTCCCGCTAAGGAATGGCTTATGGCGCCGCTTCGTCAGCTCGCAATATCGATGTTCCTGCTGGTCTGCCTTGCAGCCCACGCCGGCGTGGCCGACTGGGTGAATGGCGTCAAACTGGGCAGCAAGCTGCCGGCCTACCGGCTCGACCTGGTACAGGGCCAGCTGCCGGACAAGGCGCCGCTCACCGTGATCGACTTCTGGGCCACCTGGTGCGTGCCCTGCCGCGATGGCATCCGCCAGCTCAATGCCCTGAGCACAGCTCTGGCCGATTCGGGCGTTGCCATTGTCGGCGTCAGCGACGAAGCACCCGAGCTGCTGCCGCCCTTTCTCGCCAGGTTTCCTGCCCGCTACCCGATCGCTACCGATCATGATCATCTGCTCAACCAAGGCTTGAAGATCAAGGCCCTGCCCTATGCGATCATCGTCAACCAGGCCGGCATCATCGTCTGGCGCGGGCAGCCCGATGAATTGAACCAGACCACCATCGAAGGCCTGCTTGCCGCCAACCGGCAGGCGCCCTCGCCGTAAACCCGCCTGTCGCGGCCAGAATCAATCGGCACCGCTTTCAGTACATCCAGAACACCCACTCATGGCCAAACCGAAAACCCACTATGTCTGCTCCGAATGCGGTGGCAGCAGTCCGAAATGGCAGGGCCAGTGCCCGGCCTGCAATGGCTGGAATACCCTGCTGGAAACCGTGGTAGAGGCCAGCAAGCCCGGCAATAGCCGCTTCCAGTCGCTGGCAGCCGGCGGTGGCGTACAAAAACTCACCGAGGTGGAAACCACCGAGGCGCCCCGTACCAGCACCGGCAGCGAGGAGCTGGACCGGGTGCTCGGTGGCGGCCTGGTGCGTGGCTCGGTGGTGCTGATCGGCGGCGACCCCGGCATCGGCAAATCCACCCTGCTGCTGCAGGCGATTGCCCATCTGGGCCAAGGTCGGCCGGTGCTGTATGTGAGCGGCGAAGAATCAGCCCAGCAAATTGCCCTGCGCGCACAACGACTGTCGGTGGAGGCCGAGCCGGTACGCTTGCTGGCCGAGATCAATCTGGAAAGCATTCTCGCCACCCTGGCGCGCGAAAAGCCCGAGGTGGCGGTGATCGACTCGATCCAGACCGTGTACAGCGAGGCGTTGCAGTCGGCACCGGGCAGCGTGGCCCAGGTACGCGAATGCGCGGCCCAGCTGACCCGCCATGCCAAGACCACCGGCACCACCATCATCCTGGTCGGCCATGTCACCAAGGAAGGCGCACTGGCCGGGCCACGGGTGCTGGAGCATATCGTCGATGCGGTGCTGTATTTCGAAGGCGATACCCATTCGAGCTTCCGGCTGATACGCGCCAACAAGAACCGCTTCGGTGCGGTGAACGAGCTGGGCGTATTTGCCATGACCGACAAGGGCCTGCGTGGCGTCAGCAACCCGTCGGCGCTGTTTCTCAGCCAGCATGCCGAGCCGGTGGCCGGCAGCTGCGTGCTGGTCACCCAGGAAGGCAGCCGGCCGCTGCTGGTGGAGATCCAGGCCCTGGTCGACGAAGCCCATGCGCCCAATCCGAAGCGGCTGGCGGTCGGCCTGGAGCAGAACCGGCTGGCCCTGCTGCTGGCGGTGCTGCACCGCCATGCCGGCGTCGCCTGCTTTGATCAGGATGTGTTCATCAACGCGGTAGGCGGCGTGCGCATCAACGAACCGGCGGCCGACCTGGCGGTGCTGCTGGCGATTCAGTCATCGCTGCGCAACCGCCCGCTGCCGGAAAAGCTGGTGGTATTCGGCGAAGTGGGGCTCGCCGGCGAAGTGCGCCCGGTACAGCGCGGCCAGGAGCGGCTGAAAGAAGCCGCCAAGCTCGGCTTTACCCGCGCCATCATCCCCAAGGCCAATGCACCCAAGGCCGCCATCGCCGGCATGGAGGTGATCGCCATCGAGCGGTTGGACCAAGCCATTGCGGCGCTGCGCGAGTAGGGAAGTAGTAGCACTGACCGGCTTTCAAGCAACACAGCCTGGCCCGGGAAGCGCGGGCCTGGTGCGACAGTGGAACCGGCGCGTCGGCAAAACACGCCGCATTGCAGGTCGAATCAGCATCTGCCATCCGAAAATCGACCGAGCGGCATCAGCCCTTGCCTATCGCCACCATCAAAACATTCAATCGCTGAAGGCTTCTCGATATATCGCGCAATCGGGTAGGATTCACACCATGCATCTGGCAACAGGCCAGGCAAGCCCCACACTGGAGAACCCTATGAGCAGCGAACTGATCCACCATGTTTCCGACGCCAGTTTTGAAGCCGATGTGCTGCAATCGAGCAGCCCGGTGCTGGTTGATTACTGGGCCGAATGGTGTGGCCCGTGCAAGATGATTGCACCGATTCTCGACGAAGTCGCCAATGAATATAACGGCAAGCTGAAAGTCACCAAGCTCAATATCGATGAAAACCAGGCCACGCCGCCTAAATACGGTATTCGCGGTATTCCGACACTGATGATTTTCAAAAATGGCGAAGTCGCTGCCACCAAGGTCGGCGCCCTGTCCAAATCGCAATTGACCGCATTTATTGACAGCAATCTGTAATCGAAAATACCGCCAACGCCGCGCAGCTGTTGTAAAACAGCTGCGCGGCGTTTGCATTGTGCGTTGACATCGGCCGCCACCACTACTAAGCTGCGCCGAAATCGATCCAGTTCGTCGCCCTGCTTATCAGGCACAGCGACCACGGCAATCCAAGCCACTTCATAGTTTCCCCCGTACCTTCATCGTTCGTTTTCCACCTGTCTGGAAATACACCCGCACATGCATTTGTCCGACCTCAAACACAAGCACGTGTCCGAGCTCGTCGAAATGGCCGCAGGCCTTGAAATCGACGGCGCCAACCGGATGCGCAAGCAGGATCTGTTATTTGCGATCCTGAAAAGCCAAGCCAAACGCGGCGAAGCCATTTTCGGCGATGGCACCCTGGAAGTCCTGCCCGACGGCTTCGGCTTTCTGCGCAGCCCCGATACCTCCTATCTGGCCGGCCCTGACGATATCTATGTCAGCCCCAGCCAGATCCGCCGTTTCAATCTGCACACCGGTGACAGCATTGAAGGCGAAATCCGCACCCCCAAGGATGGCGAGCGCTACTTTGCCCTGGTCAAGGTCGACCGGGTCAATAACGACACGCCGGAAGCGACCAAGAACAAGATCCTGTTCGAGAACCTGACGCCGCTGTTCCCGAACAAGCGCCTGCATCTGGAACGCGATATCAAGGCCGAGGAAAACATCACCGGCCGCATGATCGATCTGGTTGCCCCGATCGGCAAAGGCCAGCGCGGCCTCTTGGTCGCGCCGCCCAAGTCCGGCAAGACGGTGATGCTGACGCATATTGCGCATGCCATCACCTCGAACCACCCGGAGGTCATCCTCATCGTGCTGCTGATCGATGAGCGCCCGGAAGAAGTGACCGAAATGATGGGCACCGTGCGCGGTGAAGTGGTGGCATCGACCTTCGATGAACCCGCTACCCGCCATGTGCAGGTCGCCGAAATGGTCATCGAGAAGGCCAAGCGCCTGGTCGAGCACAAGAAGGATGTGGTGATCCTGCTGGACTCCATCACCCGCCTGGCCCGCGCCTACAACACGGTGATCCCGGCCTCCGGCAAGGTGCTCACCGGTGGCGTGGACGCCAACGCCCTGCAAAAACCCAAGCGCTTCTTCGGCGCCGCCCGCAATATC
>NZ_JAYRLZ010000196.1:0-8244 GCF_041904975.1 Chitinimonas sp.
TCACCGCAGGCCCGTAGACCAGCGTGGCAACGCCAAGCTGGACGCACACCGTGCTCAAAAGCACGGTGCTGACAGCCAGGGTGCGCGGCAGCATGGGCCGGGAAAAACCCCAGAACAGGCTGCGCCATGGCAGTTTGCCGGCGTGGTCGAGCTGTTGCAGGCCAAGCAGCACGCCGGCCAGCACCATCGGCACCAGCAACTTCGACAAAATCATGCCAAACAAGGGCACGCCGAGCTGCAAGACCGCCTCCACCACGACGGCGGCAATGGTCAATAGCAATAGCCGCAAAGGCGCCCGCCACCACAGCCGCCAGCCCTGTGCCCACCATTGCAGCGGCGCGCCAACCGCAATCGATTGCCGCATTGTCATCGCCATGTCCATCTTGCTACTCCCCTTATTGGATGGCGAACAGCATGCCGCGCAAGCCAAAGCAGCGGGCGCTGTCTGTGGCAAGCGGTCAGGCAGGCGGGGGCAGCGGTAGAAATCGCGGGGAAAGCGCAAATGCGCAAACGTCGTAGATACGCATAGCGCACAGGCAAGGCAGGATGCCGCGGGCGATGCCTACGGCTTGAGCCGCCACTCCTTGCGTACCTGCAGGAAGTAGCCATCCAGACCGTAGCGCGCCCACACCGGGCGCACTGCTTCGGCGAACAGGCCCTCGCGCAGGGCCTGGCGCAAGCCGGCCAGGGTGGCGGGTGCCGTGCCAGGATGGCAGGCCAGCCAGCGTTCGACGCGGGCCACGGTAAACAGCCGGTCGATACGCAAACCCTGTTGCTCGGCGGCCAGCTCCTGGCCGATATCGCCGATCAGCACATCAAAGCGCTTCGCCGCCAGCATGGTCAGGCCACGCGCTGGCTGCGCCAATGCCTCGTAGCGGACGGCAGCATCGTCAAGCACCTCGCGCACTTCGGCGATATCGATGCTGCCCACCTGATAGCGCTTCAAATCCGCCAGACCGGTGACCGGCAAGGCGGCATCATGGCGGCCAAACGCCCACACATACATCGGCGCCACCCGGCCGAGATAGAGCAGCACTTCGGCGGTGGCTGGCGCGTAGTTCAGGGCCAGCACGCAGGTATTGGCATTTTGCTGGGCATGCAGCAAGGCGCGTCGACCCGGCATGGCGACAACCTTCACCGGCAAGGCGCGCGCTGCCGCCAGCTGCTTGAATGCCTCGACATAGGGGCCGCTTGCCTCGCCCTTATTGTCGACCACAAACGGCGGCGCAATATCGACCAGCACGTTCAAGGGCTCGGCCGCCGCCACACCGGCCAGGCTGCAGGCCAGCAAGGCTCGCGCCACGCAGCTGACCAGGCGGTGACGACTCAGGCAGGCAAGGGACATGGATACAACTCAGTGAGCACCGGCAAGGCTGCCGGCAAACTGCGGTGGGGCGGGTACAGCACCATCGACAACTCCATGGATAAGCAGCCAGTGTAGTCTAGGCGCTGACCCAGTCACGTGCCGCCAGAAAATCGCTGAGCAGGGCTGCCTCGGGCGAACCGGCCTGTGGCTGGTAGTCATAGCGCCAGTTGGCCTGTGGCGGCATCGACATCAGGATCGACTCGGTGCGGCCGCCCGATTGCAGGCCGAACAGGGTGCCACGATCCCACACCAGGTTGAATTCCACATAGCGACCGCGCCGGTAGGCCTGCCAGTCGCGTTCATTCTGGCCAAAGGACATATCGCGACGCCGCGCCAAGATAGGCAGATAGGCGCCTAGGAAGGCATCGCCCACCGCCCGGGTCATGGCAAAGCTCTGCTCAAAGCCCAGCTCGCTGAAATCGTCGAAAAACACCCCGCCAATGCCACGTGGCTCATTGCGGTGCTTGAGGAAGAAATAGGCATCGCACCATTGCTTGAAGCGCGGGTATTTGTCGTCGCCAAACGGCGCCAGCGCATCTGCACAGGTCTGGTGAAAATGGCGGGCATCCTCGGCAAAGCCGTAATACGGCGTCAGGTCCATGCCGCCGCCGAACCAGAACACATCGGCCTCGCCGTCCTGATGCGCGCGGAACATCCGCACATTCATATGCACGGTCGGCACATAGGGGTTGCGCGGGTGAAACACCAAGGACACCCCCATCGCCTCCCAGGCACGGCCGGCCAGCTCGGGCCGATGGGCACTGGCGCTGGGTGGCAGCTTGTCGCCCATCACATGGCTGAAGCCGACACCGGCACGCTCAAACAAGGCGCCGCCTTCGAGCAGGCGGCTGATGCCGCCGCCGCCAGCGGGGCGCTGCCATTCATCATGGCGAAAGCTGCCGCCATCGGCCGCCTCGGCTGCTGCGATGATGCGCGCCTGCAGGTCGAGAAAATAGGATTTGATCGCAGCGGTATCCATGGCGGGTAAACCTTGTAAACGGATTGGAACTCTGCCAGCCGGGCATGGCAGTTCAGCAAGGGCGGCATTCTCGCCGACTTTTGGCGGATACGCACGCCGGGCGGGCCGCCCCCTCACCCGAGACGGCAAGCCCGGCGCTTCAACGCCGCTGCCATTGATAACGCACATCGGGGCAGCGCTCTTCATTGGCACTGCCATCGGTTGCATCCACCTGCGCCCAGCCTTGCCGCTCATAAAAGTGGCGCGCACGCTGATTGTCGGCAAAGCACCAGAGTTGGCGCTGCACACCATCGTTTTGCGCCAGCGCCAGCAGGCGCGCGCCCAGGCCCTGCCCTTGTGCTGCGGGCGCCAGATAGAGGTGATTGACCCAATCGGCATCAAAGGCGATAAAACCCAGCACCTTGCCCGCGCTATCGCGGGCCAGCCAGCACGCCTGTGTCGGCAGCGTGTCGCGCAAGAACCGGCGGGTGCTGGCAAAGTCGTGCAGTACGGGTAGCCAGGGCATGGCGGTGGCGCGGCTGTCGAGAAATAGCCGCGTCAGCGCATCAAAGTCGACCTGTGCCGTATCAAGTGGCTGCAATGCCACTTCAGGCAAGGGTCAGCTCCAGATTGTCGATCAGGCGTGGGCGGCCCAAGCGAGCGGCAGCCAGGATGACCAGAGCCTTGTCGCCCGGACGGGCATGTTCCAGCCGCTCCTGATCGCGGATTTCCACATAATCGACGCGCCAGCCATGGTTTTCCAGGTCGGCACGGGCAGTTTCGGTGAGTTTGACGAAGTCGCTATCGCCGTTCTGCAAGGCCGTGCGTATCGCTGCCAGATTGCGATACAGGCGCGGCGCTTCGGCGCGCTCGTCGGCGGTCAGATAACCATTGCGCGAGGACAGCGCCAGACCATCATCGGCGCGACCGGTATCCACCGGCACAATGGCGATCGGCATGTCCAGGTCCATCACCATGCCTTCGATCACCTTCAGCTGCTGGTAGTCCTTCTTGCCGAACATGGCGCTATCGGGCTGGACGATATTGAACAATTTGGTCACCACCGTTGCCACGCCTCGGAAATGGCCGGGACGGAACTGACCGTCGAGCTCGTGCTGGATGGCCGGCGGCTCCACCTTGTATTGCTGCTCGACGCGCGGATACAGCGCCGCCACATCGGGGTGGAACAGGGCATCGACCCCGGCAGCCTCGAGCTTGGCGCAATCCTCTTCAAAGGTGCGCGGATAGGTCAGATAGTCCTCCCCCTGACCGAACTGCAGCGGATTGACGAAGATCGATACCACCACCTTGCCGCCGCCAGCCTGATCGCAGGCGGCTCGGGCGGCGCGGCACAGGGAAATATGGCCTTCGTGCAGATTGCCCATGGTGGGTACAAAGGCGACAAAACCGGCTTGCCGGCGCCAGGCGCGCAGCTCGGCAATGGTGGTAAACACGTGCATGATGATTTCCGGAAAAGGGATTACACAGGGGTCCAGCACAATTGGGCGACAGGCTGATCCAGTCCGCCAATATGCCGGCCGCGCCCGCTGGCTGGCAACAGGACAAAGCCAAGCGCCTCGGCAAGCCGCCGCGCGCCGGCATTGCTGACCAGCGTATCGGCCAGTATGCGATGGTAAGCCAGTTCGGTGGCGCCGAACTGCAGCAAGGCGCGGCAGGCTTCCAGCGCATAGCCCTGGCCCCAGTGGGCTTCGCCCAGCTCGCAGCCAAAGCTGGCGACGCCGGGCTCGATGGTGCGCAGGCCGCAGGACCCCAGCAGGCGCTCACCCTGGTCGACAATCGCCAACTGCCACATCTGGCGCGGCGTGTGCGACTGCGCGGTGATAAAGCGCTGCAGCAAACCGGCGGTGAATTCCGCCTGCATTTCCTCTGCCGCATAGTGGCGCGCAAACGCCACGCCACTGCGCAGCGCGATATAGGCCGGCAGATCGGCCTGGACGAAATCGCGCAAGACCAAGCGATTTGTGCGTAACGGCAGCATGACAGCCTTAAAAGCTATGCTCGGCAGCCGGGAAGGTCTTGGCCTTCACTTCACGCACATAGGCCTCGATGGCGCCCTGGATGCTGGTCATGCCGTGCATATAGTTCTTCACGAAGCGCGCCTTCTTGCCCGGATACACGCCGAGCATGTCGTACACCACCAGCACCTGGCCATCGACATCGACGCCGGCGCCGATACCGATGGTCGGCACATGCAGGCTGGCGGTGATCTCACGGGCCAGCGCCGCCGGCACCAGCTCCATCAGCACAGCCGAGGCGCCGGCATCCTGCAAGGCGAGCGCATCATGCTTGAGGCGGGCGGCACCATCTTCGGTCTTGCCTTGCACTTTCCAGCCACCAAAGGCATGCACCGACTGCGGCGTCAAGCCGATATGGGCGCACACCGGAATGCCGCGCTCGGCCAGAAAGGCGGTGGTGTCGGCCATATAAGCGCCACCTTCGAGCTTGACCATCTCGGCACCAGCCGCCATCAGGCGGGCGCTGGCCTCGAATGCCTGCTCCTTGCTGCCCTGGTAAGCGCCAAACGGCAAATCAGCCACCACCATCGCCTGCTTGGCATGCTTGGCCACACAGCGCGTGTGGTATGCCATCTGGTCCATGGTCACCGGCAGGGTGGAGCTCTCGCCCTGGATCACCATACCGAGCGAATCGCCCACCAGCAGCATTTCCACACCGGCCTCGGCCATCATGCTGGCAAAGCTGGCGTCGTAGCAGGTCAGCATGGCGATCTTCTGGCCATCCTGCTTCATCTTCTGCAGGGTTGAGACGGTAACTTTCATGGCGAACTCCAGAGATGTATCAAGCGCTTGCTTTAAATCGGAACATTGAGGACGGCAGGATTATCGCAGCACATTCGCCAGCCGTTTTTCGTTGCGACGCAACAATAGCCGAAATGGGCGCCATGACTCAACCGCTGTTCGGCCGGCAAACGCCATTCATGCCTTGTTGAAATACTCGCGCGAGCTGCGCATGCCCTCGATCCGGCGCAGCAGCAGGCGGAAATCGTCGGCATTGTCGGCCAGATTGAGGTTTTCCGAATTGACCATCAGCACCGGCGCATCGGCATAGTCGTAAAAGAAGCGGCTATAGCGCTCGGCAAGGCGGCGCAGATAGCCATCGGCAATGCGCGCCTCGAAATCACGGCTGCGTTGGCGCACCCGATCAACCAGGGTATTGAGATCGGCCTGCAGGTAAATCACCAGGTCCGGCGTAGGCGCCTGTACCCGCAAGTGGCGGTAGATATCCGAGTACAGCCGGAATTCGTCGTCATTGAGGATCAGCTCGGCAAACAGCGGGTCTTTGTCGAACAGGAAGTCGGCCACGGTTGCGCCGGCAAACAGATCGATCTGCTGCAGGCTGGCCACCTGATCGACCCGCTGGAACAGAAAGGACAGCTGGGTGGGCAGGGCATAGCGCTGCATGTCCTGGTAAAACTTGGGCAAAAAGGGAATCGCATCCGGATTCTCCAGCAGCAGCCGTGCGCCCAGATGCTCGCCCAGCTTTTTCGCCAGCGTGGTCTTGCCCACACCGATCGGCCCTTCCACCACGATATACCGGTAACGCTCCAAACCCATCACCTGCTCCTGTCTGCCAGCACCGTCGCCGCGATGGTAAACGCAGCAGCGCTTGCCTGCCGCGCTTATTTGCGCGGTAGTGGCAAACAGCCAACGGAGCAAGCAGAAGGAAAGCAGCCTCCTCTACACCCGCCGTGGTGGCGGAGAGCTCGACACGTTCAGAGCCCCACCCTAAGCAGTGGTAATTTCAACTAAGCAATTTCTCACCTTTGCCGCAAACCCCTTTGAAAACAGGGCGATCCCGCTAATATGGCGGCCGTTCAATCCGTACAACCCAATAAGGAATCCACCATGCGTCGCATCGCAATCCTGACCACCATCCTGATCGGCCTGGCCACCACTGCACAGGCCAATGACTTTCTGCTGCACAATGAAACCGGCCACGTACTGACCAGTTTCATCACCCGCGAGAAGGGCCAGAAATGGAGCGCCAACTGGATCAAGACGCGCGGCATCAAGGGCGGTGAAACCTGGCATATGGAATTTGCCAACCCGGGCAAGAACTGCAATGTCGACGTCAAGGTCAGGTCCGACGATGGTTATGTGCACGACTATGTGATCGACTTTTGCAAGGCGTCCGAAATCTTCGTGACCGTCGATTCGATCCAGTACCACTGATATTGCAGGTAGCGACGGGCGCCCTGCCCGTCCCTATCAGCCCCGCTGGCGGCCATTTGCGCAGGCCGGCGGGCTGGCGGGCAGTGCCAGCTGCCCGGCTTTATCGCGCTCAGCGCAGTTTCTCTCCCCTTCCTCGCCGCAATCTCGCATGGTCGCCCCGACAAATACGGGCTAGATTGTCCTGTGCTATGCATGCGCAAGTCGATCGGCCGCCTGTAAACGGCATGACGGCTGGCGCATCCCCGAAATTCAGATCGAGGGTTATCCATGGTTGGCTGGAGGGCAGGTTTGCGGGTGAAATCCCTGCTGGCACTGCTGATTGCCTGTCTGCTGGCGCTACTGCCCGCCGGGGTACTTGGCTGGCGCGTGGCCGACGGCATTCGCGAGCACTTTGGCGCAGCCTTTGTGCGCAATTTCACCGCGCTTAACCGTGAAAAGATCCTGGCGCCGCTCAGCCGCGAGCTGGCGCTGTCGCAACGCCTGGCCGACTCAGCCGTGCTGCAGCAGTGGCTGCGCCATGAAGCCGGCGAAAGCGAGCGCGCTGCCGCAACACGTGAGCTGCACAGCTTCCGGCGCGGATTTCGCGACCATGTGCTGTTTGTCGCCTCGGCAATCAGCGGCCACTATTTCTTTGAAAGCGGTACAGCAGCGCAGGAACCCAGGGCCGCCTATACCCTCAGCCGCAACGAAAGCAAGGACAGCTGGTTCTACACCAGCCTTGCATCAAACGTACCGTACAACATCAATGTCAATTACGACCGCCAGCTCAAAACCACCAAGGTCTGGCTCAATGTCCTGATACGCGATGGCGAGGCCTTGGGCATTGCCGGCACCGGGCTCGACCTTTCCGGTTTCTTGCGCGAATTCATCAGCCGGGGCGAGGCCGGGGTGACACCGCTGATTGTCGATGATCACGGTGCGATCCAGGCGCACCCCGATGAATCACTGATCGTACTCAATGCCGGCGCCGGCCTTGCCAACAGCAACCGTACCGTGTTCGATCTGCTTGATGACCCGGCAAGTCGCAACGCCATGCGCACCGCCATGCAACATGCACGTGCGCAGCCGGGCCTGGTTGCCAGCGACTGGGTGGCACAAGGCGGGGTACGCAAATTGCTGGCGGTCAGCTATATCAGCGAGCTGAACTGGCATGTGATCACCCTGCTGGACCTTGATGCCAGCTCGGTAGTCGATGCCCACTGGCTGTGGCTGGCCTTGCTGGCAGTTGCCTTGCTGATCGGCGCGCTGCTGCTGGGTTTTGCCGTGGCGATCGAACGCATGGTGCTCAAGCCGCTGCGCCATCTGCAGGCCTCGGCCAGCGCCATTGCCGGCGGCAACTATGCGCTCGACTTGCCGGTGCGGCGCGATGACGAAATCGGGGAACTCAGCCAGGCATTCGGCACCATGGCCAGCAAGGTGCAGCGCCATACCCAGGAACTGGAGAGCAAGGTGCGCGAGCGCACCGCTGCCCTGCTCGATGCCAACCAGCGCATCGTCGCCGCCCACCAGCAGCTTGATGATTCGATCCGTTACGCCAGCCTGATCCAGCGTGCCATCTTGCCGGACCGCGATATGGTGCGCTCGCTCGGCGCCCAGCACTTCGTACTGTGGCGGCCGCGCGATGTGGTCGGTGGCGATTTCTATATCTTCCGCGCCGACGGACCCAACTGCCTGATCGGCGTGGCTGATTGCGCCGGCCACGGCGTGCC
>NZ_JAYRLZ010000197.1:0-8239 GCF_041904975.1 Chitinimonas sp.
GCCTGATGCACGCCAGCTGGCAGATGCAATTGATCTGGGGGCTGATTGTCGGTTGCGCTACCGGAGCAACATCGATGACCCTGGGCGCCTCGGTGGTGAATCGCTGGTTTGTGGAAAAACGTGGCTTGGCCATGGGCTTGTTGACCGCCAGCTCGGCAACCGGGCAGCTGGTGTTCCTGCCCTTGATGGCGGCCATCACCGAGTACAGCGGCTGGCGTCCGGTGGTGTGGCTGGTGGCCGGTGCCGCTGCGGTGGTGATCCCCCTGGTGGCCTGGCTGTTGCCCGAGCGCCCGGCGACACTGGGCTTGCGCGCGCTCGGTGAGCCGGAGGGCAGCCTGGCGGCAGGCCAGAGCACGCAGAATCCGATAGCGATCGCCTTTGGTGCCTTGCGCGAAGCGGTCGGGCAGCGCGACTTCTGGTTGCTGTTTTTCAGCTTTTTTATCTGCGGTGCCAGCACCAATGGCTATATCGGCACCCACTTTATCGCCATGTGTGGCGACTACGGCCTGAGCCCGGTGCGCGGCGCCGGCATTCTCGCCGCCATGGGCATTTTCGATTTGTTCGGCACGACGCTGTCGGGCTGGCTATCCGATCGATTCAATGCGCGCAAGCTGTTGTTCTGGTACTACGGCCTGCGTGGGCTCGCCTTGCTGTATCTGCCCTATGCATTCGGTTTTGCCTTTTTCGGCTTGCCGATATTTACCGTATTTTATGGCCTTGATTGGGTCGCCACCGTGCCGCCGACCGTGCGCCTGACAACCGATCGCTTTGGCGCCGCCAAGGCACCGGTGGTGTTTGGCTGGATTGTCGCCGGCCACCAGCTGGGTGCCGCCTTTGCTGCGCTGGGTGCTGGACTGCTACGCAATAGCCTCGGTTCCTATACGGTAGCGACGATGATCTCGGGCGGCTTGTGTGTCGTCAGTGCCTTCCTGGTACTGCATATCAATCGCGCTGTGGTAGCGCCTGTGCCGGCCTAGGCTCTGTTGACGTTTTGTCGCCGAATCGCGTTTCGTCGGAAAACCGCCGTTTGCTGCGTTGTCGCACACTGACGTAGATGACTACGCTGCGCGTGCGACGCCTTGTCCGGCAAATGTGTATTTGCCGATTCAAGGCCTGTGACGGGCAACACTGTGCAGCGGCGCTGCATCATGCTGCGTCGCACAATCGAGCGCTTGCTTGACTGTTGTGTCAATGGGACGTATGTTTCAAACAACCGTTTGATCGGGTCGGCTATAGTGCTGACCGTTCCACCTTACGGCACAGACAAGCAAGCCCATGAATTCCATAGCAGATACCCGGCAGATCGACACCGCGACGCGCATCCTGGATGCCGCCGAGGCGCTGTTCGTCGAGCATGGCTTTGAAGCCACCTCGATGCGCATGATCACCCAGCGCGCAGAAGTCAATCTGGCGGCGGTCAACTACCACTTCGGCAGCAAGGATGCGCTGTTCCAGGGTGTGTTCACCCGTCGCCTGACGCCGCTGACCCAGGCTGCACTGCTCAATATCGACCGTCTGGAAGCGGCGGCCGGCGCAAAGGCGCTTGGCGTGAACGTCATCATGACAGCCTTTATGGATGCGGCGCTGGCGGTGGCCAATGATCCGGCGCGCGGCGGTCCGATTTTTGTGCGTCTGCTAAGTCGCACCTTCGTGGAAACCCATCCCGCCTTGCGCGAGGTACTGGCGCGCTACAACGAGGAATGGGTGCAGCGCTACTCGCATGCCCTCGGGCAGGCCTTGCCGATGCTGGATGCGCATGAATTGCAATGGCGGCTTAACTTCGCCTTTTCAACGATTTTTCATGCATTTGCCGGCAATAACATTTTGCGGCTGTTCATGAACGATGCCGGGATCAATGCGCGCGACCCGCGCCTGATCGCGACCTACCTCGTGCCCTTCGTCGTGGCTGGCCTGACTGCGCCACCCACGCCAAAGGGCGCGGATTAACCACCTGGGAAGGAAACTCTCATGGCTCTTACCATCCTTATCATCGTCCTGGCGGTGCTGGTGCTCGGTTATCTGCGCGCACCGCTCATCGTCTGGTCTGCCGCCATCCTGGCGGCGATAGGCTACGGCCTGCATACCCATGGCGGCAATTACCTGCTGCTGGCGGCGCCGGCGCTGATCCTGCTGGTGCTCAATGTGCCGGCCCTGCGCCGTGCCGTGCTCACCGGCCCGATTTTCAAGATCTTCAAGAAGATCACCCCGGCGATGTCGCAGACCGAGCAAGAAGCAATCAATGCCGGTTCGATCTGGTGGGATGCCGAGCTGTTTTCGGGCAAGCCGGACTACGACAAGCTGCATAGCTATCCAAAGCCGACGCTGAGCGCCGAGGAGCAGGCCTTCCTTGATGGCCCGACCGAAGAGCTGTGCCGGATGATCGATGACTGGAAGATCAACCATGAACTGAAGGACTTGCCGCCGGAAGTGTGGCAATTCATCAAGGACAATGGCTTCCTTGGCATGATCATCAAGAAGAAATACGGTGGCGTGGAGTTTTCCAATTACGCCCATGCCCGCGTGGTGACCAAGATCGCTACCCGTGGCGGCACTGCGGCGGTGACGGTGATGGTGCCCAATTCGCTCGGACCGGGCGAGTTGCTGCAGCATTATGGTACCGAGGCACAAAAAGACTACTACCTGCCGCGCCTGGCCAAGGGCCTGGAAATTCCGTGCTTTGCCCTGACCAGCCCCTATGCCGGCTCCGATGCCGGTGCGATTCCTGACTTCGGTGTGGTGTGTCGCGATTCCTATACCGATCCGCGTACCGGTGTGCGCCATGAGAACGTGGTGGGTGTGCGCCTGAACTGGGAAAAGCGCTGGATCACCCTGGCACCGGTCGCCACCATTCTTGGTATGGCATTCAAGATGTACGACCCGGATCATATCCTGGGTGACAAGGAAGACATCGGCATCACCTGTGCGCTGATCCCGACCGACCATGTCGGCGTCGAGATCGGTCGCCGCCACTGCCCGCCCGGTTCGGTATTCATGAATGGCCCGACCATGGGTCGCGATGTGTTCATTCCGCTGGACTGGATCATCGGTGGCAAGGATTACGCCGGCCAGGGCTGGCGCATGCTGGTCGAGTGCCTGTCGGTCGGCCGCTGCATTTCCTTGCCGGCCATGTCGGTGGCGTCCGGCAAGTTCGCCAGCTATGTCACGGGTGCCTATGCCCGGGTGCGCGAGCAGTTCGGCATGTCGATCGGCAAGTTCGAAGGCGTCGATGAAGCGCTGGCGCGTATCGGCGGATACACCTACCAGATGGATTCGACCCAGCGCCTGGCGCTGACTGGCCTGGATATCGGCGAAAAGCCGTCGGTCATTTCGGCCATCCTCAAGTACCACAACACCGAACGCCTGCGCAAGGTGCTGAACGATGCCATGGATATTCACGGCGGCAAGGCGGTGGTATTGGGTCCGCGCAACTACCTCGGCAAGGCCTACCAGACCATCCCGGTGGCCATTACCGTGGAAGGCGCCAATATCCTCACCCGCTCGATGATCATCTACGGGCAAGGTGCCATTCGTTGCCATCCCTATGTGCTGCGCGAAATGAAGGCGGCCATGAACAACGATCTGGTCGAATTTGACGATGCCTTTACCCGCCATATCGGCTTTGTGCTGAGCAACAAGATTCGTGCCTTCGTGCTGGGCCTGACCGGTTCGAAGATCGCCTCTGCTCCGGCGCAGGCGGGTGAATTGGCGCAGTACTACAAGGATATCGAGCGTCTGAGCACGGCATTTGCGCTGCTGTCCGATATGGCCATGTTCAGCATGGGCGGCTCGCTCAAGTTCCGTGAAAAGATCTCGGCCCGCTTGGGCGACATCCTGTCCAATCTGTTTATCGCCACCGCTGTGCTGAAGCGCTTTGCCGACGAAGGCAGCCAGAAGGATGATCTGCCGCTGGCCAAATGGGCAGTATTGCAGGCCCTGCACGATGCCCAGGAAGCGTTCACCGGTGTGCTGGCCAATCTGCCGAATCGCCCGCTCGCCTTTATGCTGGGCTGGATCATCTTCCCCTTGGGTCGTCACTTCACCACGCCGCGTGATCGTCTCGGTACCAAGATTGCCCGTCTGTTGATGCAGCCTGGTGGTGCGCGCGATCGCCTGACGCGCGATGTGTATGTGCCACAGGATGAAACCGATGCAGTGGGTGTGCTCAGCTATGCCTTGCAAGCGCATATCGAGGCTGAGTCCAGCGAGGGCAAGCTGCGCCGCGCACAGCGCGATGGCAAGCTCAAGGCGCTCGATGCCAAGGGGCGCCTGGATGAAGCACTGGCGAGCGGCTTGATCACCCAGGCCGAGTTCGATGCAGTGACCCGCGCCCGCCGTCTCAAGCGCGAGGTGATCATGGTGGATGATTTCGACATGATGCTGGACAAGCACGACACCGAAATCAGCCAGCGCCAGCCGGTATAAATAAAAAGCCACAAACTGTCGTTTGAAAGCCGCGCAGAGCCCGTATCTGTGCGGCTTTTTGGCAAATTGGCAACAGGGGCTGTGCTATGCTCAGCCACACTCAGCCGAGCGCTTGCAAGGTAGACAGTGCAGTGGCGATATCTGCAGTTCCAAACCCCCGTCAAAATGGAGACAACATATATGAAGAAGCAAGCCATTCGCGTATCGGCCCTGCTGGTCAGCATGGCGCTGGCGCAACAGGCGCTGGCCTCGGGTTATCACTTCGGTACGCAGTCGGCCAGTGCGCAGGGCACGGCGAATGCTTCCGGTGCGGCAGCTGATGACGCATCGACGATTTTTTACAATCCGGCCGGTTTGACGCATCTGAAGGGCACCAATGTATCGGGCGTGCTCGATCTGGTTCTGCCAAGCGGCGACTACACCGACCAGGGTTCCTACACTGCAGCGGGTCCGGCCAACCTCACTTCGGCCTACACCGGCAAGACCGATGGCGGCAAGTTCGTCAAGGCGACGGCGGTTCCGCATACCTATTTTTCGCGTCAGATCAATGACCGTGCCACCTTCGGTATCGGCGTGTTCGTGCCCTTCGGCTCCAAGACCAAGTATGACGAGAACTGGGCCGGCCGCTACAACGTGATCGAGACCGAGCTGAAAACGATTGCGATCAATCCTTCGTTCGCGTTCAAGGTGAACGATCAGCTGTCCATCGGTGCTGGCGTAACCGCCCAGTTTATCGAAGGCAAGCTGGTCAAGGGCGCTGATATGGGTACTGGCGTAGTCGCCCTGGTGGCGCCAGGCATCGTCGCCAATGCACAAAAAGCTGCTGCTGGCGCACAGCAAGCTGCCGCTGCTGCACAGCAGGCCGCTGCTGCTGGCAATGCCGCCCTGGCTGCGCAATATGCCGCGACCGCACAGCAATTGGGTGCGACGGCCAAGTCGCTGGCGGCAACGGCCAGCGGCCTTGCTACCCGCCTCGGTGGCAACCCGGCTTACTCGGGCAAGGTGGATGTGGATGGCGATGATTGGGGCTATGGCTGGAATCTGGGCCTGATGTATGACATCGATGCCGATACCCGCATCGGTCTGGCCTATCGCTCTGCCATCAAGCACAAGTTGAGCGGTACCGGCGACTGGACAGTGCCGCAGACCTTTGCAACCGACCCTGCCTTGGTTGCCCTGGGTTTGGGTTCGGGTGTACAGGCTTCGCTGAATGCGCGCTACGCCGATGGTCCGGCCGCGCTGGATGTGGATACGCCTGACTCTGTGTCGCTGTCGGTGTTCAAACAGATCAACCCCAAGGTTGCGCTGATGGCCGACTTTACCCATACCGGCCATTCCAAGTTCCAGGAACTGCGCATCAAGTTCGGCAATGGCACGCTGAAGGATTCGGTGACACCGGAAAACTGGGGTGACACCAACAAGATCTCGGTTGGCGGCACCTATCAGTATTCGGACGCGGTCAAGCTGCGCGCCGGTCTCGCCTACGACAAGTCGCCGGTAAAGGATTCCAACCGTACCCCATCGATTCCGGACAAGGATCGCAAGTGGGTGTCCCTGGGTGCGAATATCGCACTGACCAAGGAAAGCTCGGTTGACCTGGCCTGGTCCTTCGTGCAGGTGGGCGAGCCGGTGGTGAACATCACCGATAACGGTGGCTTTGCAAATTGCACCCTGGCTACGGCCAATTCCACGACCAGCTGCGCGACCATGATCGGTAAGTACAAGGTCAGTTCGCACGTGCTGGGCTTGCAATACAACCGCGGCTTCTAAGCGGATTTTGCGTTACGGGAGTGGGCCTGCTGGCCCACTCTTGCTATTTTGTAAAGGCAGGCTGGGAAAATTCAATCGCCCGATTTTGGAACTTTACCAAGCAAGCGCTAGACTGAAACGAACGTTTGCATTACTGTCTAGACTATCAGGCAACTGCATCGGTTTTGCATGCGGTTGAATTTTGCGAGCCCCCGATCGACTCTCCCCATCGAGGAAAACCATGTCTCATTCCAAATTCATCGTCCGCAAGGTGGCCGTGCTCGGCGCCGGCGTGATGGGCGCGCAGATCGCTGCCCATCTTGCCAATGCCAATGTCGAGGCCATCCTGTTTGATCTGCCGGCCAAGGAAGGCCCGAAGAATGGCATTGCGCTGAAGGCCATCGAGGCGCTGAAGAAGCAGAATCCGGCGCCGCTGGCTTCCAAGGCGCGTGCCGACTTCATCACGCCGGCCAACTACGACGAACACCTCGAATTGCTGAAGGACTGCGATCTGGTGATCGAGGCGATCGCCGAACGCATGGACTGGAAGCTGGGTCTGTACGAGAAGGTGGCGCCATTTCTGGGCGCGCAAACCATTTTCGCTACCAATACCTCGGGCTTGTCGATCAACAAGCTGGCCGAGGGCTGTCCGGAGTCGATGCGTTCGCGCTTCTGCGGCATCCACTTCTTCAATCCGCCGCGCTATATGCATCTGGTGGAGATCATCCCTTGCGTGACGTCGGATGCCGACAAGCTCGACCAGCTGGAAGTGTTCCTGACCACCACCCTGGGCAAGGGTGTGATTCGAGCCAAGGACACGCCTAACTTCGTTGCCAACCGCATCGGTGTGTTCTCGATGCTGGCCTGTATTGAAAACGCCCGTAAATTCGGCATCCGCTTTGATGTGGTAGACGACCTGACCGGTCCGCGTCTGGGTCGCCCGAAGTCGGCAACCTTCCGCACCGCCGATGTGGTCGGCCTCGATACCTTCGCCCATGTGGTGAAGACCATGCAGGACACCTTGCCGAACGATCCTTGGCACGGCCTGTTTGCTTCGCCGGAATGGCTGCAAAAGCTGATCGAAGCCGGCGCACTGGGTGCCAAGACCAAGGTCGGCATCTACAAGAAGGAAGGCAAAACCAAGCTGGTGCTTGATCCGGCTGCCGGCCAGTATGTCGAAGCCAACAAGAAGGGCGACGATGCGGTCAAGGAGCTGATGAAGATCAAGGATCCGGGCAAGCGTCTGTTGAAGCTGCGCGAGTCTGCTAACCCGGAAGCGCAGTTCCTGTGGGCCTGCTTCCGTGATGTGTTCCACTACATTGCCTTCCACCTTGACACCGTGGCCGACAATGCCCGCGACGTCGACTTGGCCATCCGCTGGGGCTTTGGCTGGAATGAAGGCCCGTTCGAGACCTGGCAGTCGGCCGGCTGGAAGCAGGTTGCGCAGTGGATCAAGGAAGATATCGAAGCTGGCAAGGGCTTGAGCAGCACGCCGCTGCCAGCCTGGGTATTCGAGCGCGATGGCGTGCACCAGCCAGAGGGTTCGTTCAGCGCCAGCAAAAACGCCCTGGTACCGCGCTCCACGCTCGATGTATACCAACGCCAGCTGTTCCCGGCCCCCTTGCTGGGCGAAGCGGCACCGGTCTATGGTGAAACCGTTTTCGAGAACGATGGCCTGCGCGCCTGGACCTCGGGCGACGGCGTTCTGGTGCTGACCATCAAGACCAGGGCCCATGCCATTGGCCCGGCCGTGCTTGAAGGCTTCAACAAGGCCATTGACATCGCCGAAGCCCAGTTCAAGGGCGTGGTGGTGTGGAGCCCGGACGATGTGTTCTCGGTTGGCGCCGACCTCTCGTCCATGCTGCCGGCCTTTATGGCCGGCGATTGGGCCAGCATCGAAAACATGATCGAACAGTTCCAGGCCGCATCCTTGCGCCTGCGCTACAGCCAAGTACCTACCGTGGCCGCCACCCGTGGCTATGTGTTCGGCGGCGGTTGCGAATTGATGATGCATTGCGACAAGGTCGTATCGCATCTGGAAAGCTATATCGGCCTGGTGGAAGTCGGC
>NZ_JAYRLZ010000198.1:0-8237 GCF_041904975.1 Chitinimonas sp.
TCATCGGCGCCGGCATGGCCCGGCTTTCCTGAACCCGCACCTTGGGCGCCGGTGGCATGGGCGGGGTTGCCACGGCATCGGCCGGCGGCGGCGCAAACAACGGTGTGCCGGCACTGGGCGCATCCGCCACCGCAGGTTTGCTCTCCTCGACGTAATTCATGGAAAAGCCCGGCGCTGCCGCATAGCTATCCACGCCGCCCTGGCCGCTATGTTCGATCTTCCAAGCAAGCCCAACCGCCAACGCCACGCTGGCCGCCAGTGAAAACGGTGCCAGCCAGCGCGGACGCGGCCAGGTGCGCCAGCGTGGGCGTGGCAGCGTGTCGGCCGCAGCGCTGCTTGCGGCATCGGCGCGGATGGCGGTGCTGGCAGACGCAACAGGGCTGGTCGCAGCCAGTTCAGCGCGGGCAGCCTGCAATATGGCGGCATCGAGCGCAGCCGGTGGCTCGGACCAAGACTGCGCAGCAAAGCTCGCGCTCAGCTGCGCATCCTCGAAATCCTGCAAGTCCGGTTTGTCGGCCATCTCACACTCCTCCCGCCAAGGCGGCTTTCAGCCGGGCTACGGCATAGCGTAGCCGGCTCTTGGCGGTTTCCATCGATACGCCAGTCAGGCTGGCAATCTCATCCAGGCTCATGCCGGCCTGCTCGCGCAGCAAAAACGCTTCGCGCTGTGACGCCGGCAAGGCGCGCAGCGCGGCATCGAGCGACTGCCTGAGCTGCTTGTCGGCCAGCTGCGCTTGCGGGTCATGGTTGCCCGCATCCGGCAGGCGGGCCATCGGGTCGTCCTCTTCCGGCCCGACAAAATCAGCCAGCAGGGCCGGCTCATGCCGGCGGATGCGGTCGATCAGCTTGTTGCGGGCAATGCCGAACAGCCAGATGCGAAACGCCGCAGTCGGCGCATAGCCCTCGCGCGCCTTCACCACCGACATCCAGGTCTCCTGGAACAGATCATCGACCCAGGCCCGACGCGGGCACTGCCGGCCGATAAAGGCATACAGGCCCTGGCGATGCCGCGCATACAGCTGCTCGAAGGCGGCGGCCTCACCGCGCGCGTAGGCGAGCATCAGCGCTTCGTCGGTTTGTACTGGGGCGGCCGCATTCATGGGCGGCGAGTGTACCCGAACCGCCCCGCCTTCCGCGAGCGGCCAGGTGCCGCCCGCCCCGCAGTGTTGCGCAGCAGAACTGCCTTCCATATCACGGTGCGATCAAGGCCGTTTTATCGAGTTCCGGCGCGCCACTCATCGATCTGGCCAGATCCACCAGCTTGATGAACTCGCCTCGATGGCCAAAGCGATCTTCGCCACGCGCCTCCATGGCCAGCGCCCGGATCTTGGTCAGATCAAAGCCGCCCAGATACTTGCCGCCATCGCTGAGCCGCTGCCCGAAAGCCGCCACCGCCGCCGCAAAGCGAAAATCGCAACTGCCCTGCTTGGCAATCTGCTCGCGGCTGATCGGAAAACTCAGCAATTTGCTCGCCTCGCCCTGGGCCGCCTTGTAGCGCAGTTGCAAAAAGCCCAGCTCGCCATGGCTGGCAGCGGTGCTTGGCACAGCCGCCTTGTCGCCATAGCGCAGCGGCGCCAATCTACCCTTGCCACCGACCAGGCTGATTTCATACAGCGCGGTTACCCGATGACCCGCGCCGATCTCGCCGGCGTCCACCGCATCATTGGCAAAGTCTTCGCGCTTGAGCGCGCGCTGCTCGAAGCCGATCTGCCGATACTCGGCCACCACCGCCGGATTGAATTCCAGCTGGATTTTCACATCGCTAGCCACCGTTTGCAGGGTGGAGGTGAATTCATCGACCAGCACTTTTTGCGCCTCGCCCAGGGTGTCGAGGTAGTGATAGGCACCGTCGCCAGCATCGGCCAATTGCTTCATCAGCTGGTCGTTATAGTTGCCGGTGCCCAGCCCCAAGGTGGTCAGCGACACGCCGGCCTTGCGCTTTTCCTCCACCAGATTCTTCAAGGCATTGAAATCCGTTATGCCGACATTGAAGTCGCCATCGGTCGCCAGCAGGATGCGGTTGATACCACCCTTGACCATGCCCTGCTTTGCCATCTGGTAAGCGAGCTGAATGCCAGCCTCACCTGCCGTGCTGCCGCCAGGCTGCAAGCGATCGATTGCGGCAATGATCTGCGCCTTGCGATCCCCCGCCGTCGGCTCCAGCACCACCTGGGTGCCACTGGCATAGGTGACCATCGCCACCCGGTCCTGCGGCCGCAATTGCGCCACGAACAGCTTGAGCGACTGCTTGAGCAGCGGCAATTTGTCCGGTTCATCCATCGAGCCCGACACATCGACCAGGAACACCAGATTCGATGGCGGCAGGCTGTGCTTGGCCGGGTCGGATGCCTGCAGGCCAATGCGCAGCAGCAGGGTATCGGGGTTCCATGGCGTGGGTGCGATCTCGGTGCTGACGGCAAATGGCTTGTCGTCCTTGGGCAGTGCGTACTGGTAAGGGAAGTAATTCACCAACTCTTCTACCCGCACCGCATCGCGCGGCGGCAATTGGCCGGCATTGAGCATGCGCCGCATATTGCTGTAGCTGCCGGTATCCACATCGATCGAAAAAGTGGAAACCGGCGCCTCGGCCACCCGCATCACGCCATTACGCTCGAATGCCTTGTAACGCTCGCGGTTCTCCGGCACCGGCAGCGCCATATCGGCTGGCGGCGCCGCAATTGCCTCGCGAAGCAAGGCTGGCTTCGGTGCCGCTACATAGCCTGTTGAGCGGCTGATCGACGACCCGGTCACTTCTATCCGCTCCACCGGCCGCTTTGCCACTGAGGGCATCGCCGGCGCAAACGCTGGCGCCGGTATTTCGCTGGGTGGAGGTGGTGGGGTAGTCGGCTGCAGCTGCACCGATAGCGGCACCTGCTTTGCCTTGGCATCGGCCGCCGCCTGTGGCGGCGGGGATGAACAGCCAGCCAGCGCGGCAAGCAGGACAGGAAGAATCAACACAGCGGACTTCATGGCAGGGCTCCTCGGGTGGATGAGCCCACTTCAACGCGGCTGGCGGCGGATTCGGGTTAACGGCCTAGGACTTTGAACGCAAAGTAAAATCGAAAACCCTGCTGGCATGCGCCGGCAGTTCGACTTGCCACATTGGAATGGTGCCAAGCATGCCATGGGGCACAGACGCGCTGAGCACCTCGGCGTTGCGCCACTTCTGCATATACAGCCGCACCGTCACCGGTTCTGACTTGTTGTTGTGCACCTCCGCACGCCAGGTCGAGTCTTTGCGCTCTGGGCCAAGCTCAGTAAAAGAAACCTGACGTAAGCTTGCGACGATATCAGTCTCTTGGCGAAGCTTGATCCGCAGGGTTTCCCCCTTTGCCGTATTGGAAACAGATGCCTCGTCCACATATTGACTGACGCCGCGTCGGTCCTTCATGTGGACGACGAGATGCCCCTCCGGCAAGGGGTTATTCAGCGGCTCCTTGTTATCAAACACCAGATAACGTGTCGCAGGTTCCGCATTCATCTCGCAATCGTCGCTATTGCGAGCGCCGTGCCACAAACATGCAGAGTCAAAATTCAGGTTCACCGAGTATTCCCAACGCACCGGAATCGCCTTAGCTGTCAGCAAGGACAGTTGTTTGGTCTGATGGTCGGCAATCGTGCTGGAATGGGCGAAGCTGTAAAGATACAAGTCCTGCAGGCGCTCTCTGACAGGCTCAAAAGACTCTCTCGTTATATTGCTGCCAGTAACCACGATTTTCTCAACGGTCATGCTCTGCCCCAGCCTCGATCTGGGAACCCGGTGTATCTTCCCCGCTACCAGCTGTAACCGGGCATCTCGAAAATCGCTGCCCGACTCATTGGTCATGCTTACCCAGCCTTGTAAATCCAGTCGCTTACCGTCGTACGCCAAGGTGGCAACGTAGTTCGCCCGCCAATCCACTTCATCAGTCAGATAGGTCAATTCAACCGTTTGTGGCCCGCCACGGGGGGCTTCCAGCAATACAGAGAGCGTGGGCCGCTCTTTCAAACCGTCAGGCAAGGCATCGACCGCCACGCGATCTTGCGGCCCGGTTTCGATACGATCGGGAAACTGCAGCACCATTTCGCCATCGACCACTTTCTTGCGGCCCGACGCTGCTTCAGGCTGCATCGATGCGGTAGTGGCCAACAGCCGCGCCCGTTCTTCTCGATCCACACCTGAGCGGCGATCCTGCTTGATCACCCGCACCTCGCCGCCGATCTGCTTTTCCAGCAAGCGGCCGGGGCTGAGCACATCGAAGTCGAAGTTCTGTTCGATCAGCTGCAGTGCGTCGCCGCTGACAGCCCGCAGCGCTACCGTTTCAACCTGCATTTGGGCCGCCACATCTCGCAACACCAATCGATTGAGACCCGGCGCAAGCGTCACCCGCCGCGTTTCCTTGATTAACGCCGTGCTGCCGTTGTAGACCGTGACTGACGTATTCAGCCTGTCAGCCGCTGTCGATATCGATTCAAACGTGACAGGCGCCGCGTCCACCATCATGGCTATGGCGGCGCAGCAGCTTTGGACGAACAGGATGCGATAGCTATTGCTTACCGCCATTACCACTTCACCCGCGCCGTATATTCCAGCACAGTCTTCCCACCGGCCGGAATGGCTACATGCCAGGAAGCGGCGTGGGCGGAATCCTGTTTGTGGGCTTGCGATTCGCGGGTGACTTCCCAATCGCCTGGCATCGGCTCCTGCACCCGCACCACCACCGGCTCGTCCTTGGCATTGCGCAGCTCGATCTTCCACGACGACTCAGTAAGCCGATCGCCCAGCTGCTGGAACTTGGTCTGCACGCGCTCGGCCGTAATGTCGAAGGCTTCGCCCAGCTTGAGCTTGACCACCTCGTTGCGGGCGGTGTGCTCGATGCGGTCTTCGCCGACAAACTGGGCGGCGCCCTTGCTGTCCTTGGCATACACGCGCACTACGCCGGCCGGTAGCGGCTTGCCCAAGGGGGCCTTGTTGTCAAAGCTCAGATACACCGCCGGTTTGAATTTCTGGCCGGCGCCATTGTAGGTCGAACGGTAATACCAATCGCCGCCGGCCAGCAGGTATTCGCGCTGCACCGGCACGCTGCTGGCCGCCAGTAGCGCCAGTTGCTTGGTCTGGTTGTCGGCAATGCTGGTCGGGCGATCGAAGCTGTACAGATGGTAATCGAGCAAGCCCTCTTCACGGGCGGCCGGTGCTGGCGCATGCGCATCACGCACTACGGCTGCTGTCATTCTGAGCTTTTCAGCGCGCGGTGACCGGTTGACCGTGCCGGCTACCAATTGCAGCTGCGCATCGTTAAAACCGGCGCCACTGCGATTGGTGAGCGTCACCCAGCCATTGAGGTCCAGCTGCTTGCCATCGGCCGACAGCTGCGCCACATAGTCGGACTGCCAGCTGAAGCCGCCGCTCAGATAGGACAACTCCACCTCCTGCTTGCCGCCCTCGGCATCGACCAGCACCGACAGGGTCGGTCGGTCGCGCAGATTGGCCGGCACCGCATCAAACGCCAGCCGCCCCGGCACGCCGGTTTCGATGCGGTCGGCAAAACGCAGCACCACGCCATCGCCCGACGACAGCACGGTGGCCTTTTCGCGCCGCTCTTCGCCATTGGCTGGGTTTTGCCGGATCACGCTTACGTCGCGGCCGACATATTTCTCCAGCATTTTCTGCGGGCTGAGCAGATCAAAATCAAAGTTCTGTTCGATCAAGCCAAAACTCGGGCCGGACACCGCGCGCAGCAGGGCGGTTTCCGGCTGCAGCTTGCCGGCCACCTCGCGCAGCGACAGGCGATTAAGCCCGCGCGCCAGCTCCACCCGGCGCTTTTCTTTGATCAGGGCCAGATTGTCGTTGTACACGGTGATGGCGGTAGCGCTGCGATCGGCAGCAGTGGAAGTGCGTTCAGTTACCGGCTCGCCAGCAAAGGCGGCGTGAACCAGCAGGGCAAGGGTGGTATAGGCAGCAATACGCATGGTGTGGGCTTTCGTTGGTAGTGGCCGCAAAAAGGCGGAAATGCGCGATGGCACTGGCACGGCATTTAAACACGGTGGCGGCAGATACGGCATAGCCGGGGCCGGCTTGGGCCAAGGATGTGTTGCCGGCGTTCCCTGACGCCCTGCCCGGTGACGTTTGTCGGATCGCGTCGCGCAACATTTCCCCGCCATGACGCGAGGCAATACAATGCGCCGCCCTTTGAGACGGCATAACAGCTCCCATCCCCCAAACGGATGAAAGCTAACGTAATACCACCTTATTTCTCACCGAATACTTTCATTCTTGACCCATCAGACCTCAGCACTTACCCTGCAGAGCTGTCGCCTTGCATAACAACAACATCATGACCGACCACGCCCTAGCCGAGCCGATTGAACTGCCTGCCGACACCCCGCGCCGCAAGACCCGCGCGAAGGGAGAAAAATCGCGCCAGGCGATCCTGACGGCCACCATGGCGGTGATTGCCAAGCGTGGCCTGCCCGCGGTGACCCATCGCGCCATCGCCACGGAAGCTGGCGTGCCCTTGTCGCTGACCACCTACTTCTTTACCAGCCTGCAAGACCTGATCGAGCAGACCTTTGATCATTTCATCAGCGTCACCGCCAGCGACAATGGCCAGCTGCTGAACCAGATTGCCGCCTATCGCGAGCGCTATCAGCCGGAGCAGTTGCGCTCGCCGCAAACCTTGCGCGAAGTGCACCGCGAAGTCAGCCAGGCGCTTAGCGACTTTATCCTGATGATGTCGGCCAAGCATTCGGTCAGCATCGCGGTGGAGCTGAACTACCTGCATCTGTTCCGCCACAACCCGGCGCTGACGGCCAAAGTATCGGCCTATCGCGAGCGGCAGGTGTCGCGCATTGCCGACCTGCTGCGCCCCTATGCCCCGGAGCAGCCAGAAGTGGATGCCTCCTTGGTACTGGGCCTGATCCACCGTCTGGAATTTGACTGCATCAACCGACCCGACGCCATGCCACGCGCCCAGGTTGAAGCCGAAATGGCCCGCCTCGTCGCTTTCGTACTCAAGGTGCCAGCCGAAAGCCAGGCCGAAACCCGCAACAATCGCCACGAACCCGCCGAACTGCTCGCCGGCTGATCCGCTTCCCGACCAGACTTGGTTGGGTCCAAATCCTTGAAGGTTTCTAGGCTTAAAGGCTTGAACCCCCAAACCTTGAACCACAGAGGGCACAGAGAACACGGAGGAGGCACGGAGGCAAAGCAGGACAAGCCCGCCTTCCAGCCATTTTTTGCCTGCTCCGCAAACAATTCTGCCCTCTCTCTGTGCCCGCTCTGTGTTCTCTGTGCCCTCTGAGGTTCAAGATTTGGGTTTGATTTCTGTTTGATCAATGTTCCGACTGCGGTGCAAAAACTAGTTTGCACGCATGCAGTAACGGCTCAGGGCGATTTCCGGTAAAATTCGCGCCTTCTTCGCACCGCTCGGTTCCCTGCCATGCCCCAACTTCTCAAGCTGCGCGGCGGTAATGCGCTTTCCGCCTTTCGCCTCGACAAACTGATCAACGGATTGAAGGAGGCAGGCGTCAGTAATATCGCCCCTTATGCCGAGTTTTGGCATTTCGCAGAAGTGAATGCGGCATTAAGCGACACCGAGCACGCCACCCTGCAGCGCATCCTGCACGACGACAATCTCGCCCAGGATGCCCGCGCCAAGGGCACCATGATCCTGATCACCCCGCGCGTCGGCACCATTTCGCCGTGGTCGTCCAAGGCTACCGACATCCTGCACCTGTGTGGTCTCGACAAGGTGGCGCGCATCGAGCGCGGCATGGCCTTGTTCGCCGGGCGCGATCTGAACGAGCTAGAGGCCAAAAAGCTGGCAGAACTGGCGCACGACCGCATGATCGAGGCGGTGTGGACCGGTTTTGACGGCATAGACGCCCTGTTCCGCCATGCCGAGCCGGCACCGCTGGCCAGCGTGGATATCCTCAAAGGCGGCCGCCCGGCGCTGGAAGCGGCCAACCGCGATATGGGCCTCGCGCTGTCGGCCGATGAAATCGACTATCTGCTGGAAAACTTCCAGAAACTGGCGCGCAACCCGAACGACATCGAACTGATGATGTTCGCCCAGGCCAACTCGGAACACTGCCGCCACAAGATTTTCAATGCCGACTTCGTCATCGACGGCGAAGCGCAGGCCAAGTCGCTGTTCGGCATGATCCGCGACACCCACAAGGCCCATCCGGAAGGCACCGTCGTCGCTTACAACGACACTGCCTCGGTAATCGAAGGCGCCAGCATCCTGCGCTTTTAC
>NZ_JAYRLZ010000199.1:0-8223 GCF_041904975.1 Chitinimonas sp.
TTGCTGACCTCGAAGCCGGCGGCCAGCTTGATGATATCGACGATGCGCGCATCGCTGATGTCCAGCATATAGCGCACGCTGCGCAGGATGTCGTTGGCGATCATGACTAAGTCTCGTATGGGTAGCCCGGCATTTTAGCGCTTGAGCGTGCTGCGCCGGTATGGTTGTTCTGGCGTTTGTTGCCGGGAAAGCGGTTGCAGCGCAGCGAATTTGGGTATGCTGGACAGGATTTCCTGCCCCGAGGAGCCAGCATGAGCGAACAAGCCAATGATCCCTTTGCCTTTTTCCGGCAACTGTTCAAGCCGATGGAGGGCATGCAGCCCTTCATGCCGCCGATGAGCGAAGAGGAATGCGCGCGCAAGATTGCCGAATTGCGCACGGTGGAGCAGTGGCTCAGCATGCAGGTATCGCTGGTGCAGATGAGCATACGCACCCTGGAATTGCAGCAGGCCAGTCTCGCGGCGCTCAAGCCGCGCGAGCGGCCGGCGGCGCCGGATGAGGGCAATTACTGAGTGGGTTGCGCCTCGCCGATGCCGTAGCGGCGCGCCTTGCGCCAGGCCAACAGGCCGATCAGGCTGGAGCTGACCGCACCAATGGCCAAATAGAGCGGCTGGCGCGCCAGCCACGGCGAAATCAGGCCGGCCACCAGGGTACTGATCATCAGCTGGATAAAGGCTTGCAGCGACGAAGCCGTGCCGCGCTCGTTCGGGTACAGGTCGAGCAGCAATAGCGCCAGCGTCGGAAAAGCCAGGGAAATGCCGATGCCATTGGCCATGATCGGCAATACCGCCCATGGCCAGCTCACTTTCGGCACCAGCAGGCAATAGGCGACATTGGCGAGGCCTGCGACCAGCATGATCCGGTAGGCCAAACGGATGGTCGAGGCGGGCGGCTCGCGGCCGGCGCGGTGGCCGGATAGCCAGGCACCCATCATCATCCCGGCGATGGTGGGTGCAAAAAAGTAGACAAAATCAGTCTGGCCCAGCGCCAGATGGGTGAGCACAAACACCGGCGCCGAGGCGATATAGATAAACATCGCTGAAAAATTGAACGAGCCCGATAACGCCACCCAGACAAAGGCCGGATTGGCCAGCATGTCGAAGTAGCGCCCGAACAGGGGGCGCGGCGCCAACGGTTGGCGCAAGGCTTTCGGGTGGGTTTCCGGTAGCCAGCGCCAACACGCCAGCAGCAGGACCAGCGAGAACAGCGCCAGAAAGTGGAAGATGGCCTGCCAGCCAAAGCGGGTGCCGATATGGCCGCCTATCATCGGCGCAATGGCTGGTGCCATGCCGAATACCAGGGTGATGCGCGACATCACCCTCTGCGCGGATGCGCCATGAAAGCGGTCACGGATGATCGCCCGGCCGACGATCAGCCCCGATCCAGCCGAGAAGCCCTGCAGGGCGCGAAAACCCAGCAGCACCCAGATCGAATTGGACAAGGCACAGCCGATCGAGGCGAGGCCGAACATCGCTACCCCGCCCATGATCACCGCCCGCCGACCCAGTGCATCGGACAGCGGCCCATGCAGCAGCGACATCACCCCGTAGGCCAGCAGATAGACGCTGATGGTCTGCTGCATCTGGATCGCATCGATACGCAGCTCCCGCTCCATCACCTGGAACATCGGGAAAATGGTATCGATGGAAAACGGGCCGAACATGGCAAGCCCGGCCAGCAAGATCACGAGGCCAGTGCGCGAGGGTTCGGTATGGGAGGGGGAATCAGACATGATGCGATTCACTGCGGACAATCGCGCAGTGTAACCGCGACGGCGGCATCGCTGAGCTTGAAATTGAGCGTTAATGGTTCACAAGTGCAAGGCAAAGGCGCAGAGAACGCGGAGGGAGGCAGAGAAAAAACCGGAAGAACCCACAAGAACGACAGCAGAAACCAAAAAAATGATCGGCTTTCACTACGTAGTGCGCAGCGCCTGCCATGGTCCTTGCCTTTCTCTGTGCCCCTCGGTGTTCTTTGCGCCTCTGCGTTGCAGCCTTTGCCCTTGAAGTGGGACGTTCACATCAAACCGCGTCACTACCCGTTTCGCCGGTGCGGATGCGCACGACCTGTTCCACTGCAGTCACGAAGATCTTGCCGTCGCCGATCTTGCCGGTGCGGGCGGCTTTGACGATGGCGTCGATGGCGGCGTCGATCTTGTCGGCGGTCAGTACCGCTTCGATTTTCACCTTGGGCAAAAAGTCGACGACATATTCAGCGCCACGATACAGCTCGGTATGGCCTTTTTGCCGGCCAAAACCTTTTACTTCGGTGACCGTGAGGCCGCTTACGCCGATGTCGGCCAGTGCTTCGCGTACTTCGTCTAGCTTGAACGGCTTGATCACCGCTTCGATTTTCTTCATGTCCATGCCGGTCTCCTTGTAAAAAAGGGGCCAAGCGGCCCCTTTTCATGTTGCGCAATGCTCAAGCTGCTTACTCAACCTTGGCCTTGGCCTTCAGGTCGGCAATCATCTTGTCCAGTGCCTGGCCTTGCATCTGCTGTTGCAGATTGCCCTTCACTTCGTCGAAGGACGGGCCTTGCGGCGTGCGCGAGTCTTCCAGCTTGATCACGTGGTAGCCGAACTGGGTCTTCACCGGGGCCTTGGTTACTTCGCCCTTGGCCAGCTTGCTCATGGCATCGCCGAATTCCTTGACGAAATTGGTCGGTGCAGCCCAGCCCAGATCGCCGCCATTGCCCTTGCTGCCCGGATCTTCCGACTTGTCCTTGGCCAGGTCTTCAAACTTTTTGCCCTTCTTCAGTGCGGCGATCACATCGTTGGCTTCCTTTTCGGTCTTCACCAGGATGTGACGGGCGTGGTATTCCTTGGAAGGCATCTGGCCCTTGAGCTTTTCGTACTCGGCCTTCAGCACGTCTTCGGCAATGGTATTGGTCTTCTGGTAGTTGGCAACATAGGCCTTCAGCAGCACGTTCTGCTTGGCCATGGCGGTTTCCAGTTGTACGTCGGCGTCCTTGTCCAGACCCTTCTTCAGGGCTTCCTGGGCAACCACTTCCTTGGTGACCAGATCATCACGGATCTTGGTGCGCAGTTCCGGGCTGTCCTTGGCGCCACGCTCGGCCAGTTGCTTGAGGATGAAGTCCATCTGGGCTTGCGGAATGGCGACGCCATTGACAACCGCGACCGGCTTGTCGGCGGCGAACACGGCACCGGCGAGCAGCGCGGCGATCAGAGCGGGAGCGAAGCGAATCTTGGTTTGCATCGAATGCGTCCTTATGGGATACAGGTTGGTGTTGATCAGAAACTAATTCTGGGTTTCTTCGGGGGCACGGGCATCAATGGCCAGCGCATGAATCTGCTGGCGCATCAAGTCACCCAATGTCTGGTAGATCAGCCGGTGGCGGGCCACCGGCGTCAGGCCGGCAAAGCGCTCGGACACGATATGAAGATGAAAGTGCCCACCACCAGATGCCGCGCCGGCATGGCCGGCATGTTTGGCACTGTCGTCATCCAGTGTCAGGCTGCTTGGATTCAGGTCGGCGAGTTTCGCACGGATTTGTTCCAGGGTGTTCATGCTGGCAGCACTTTCTTGAACGGGCGCACCTCGACCGAGGCATATACGCCAGCTGCCAGATACGGGTCGGTGTCGGCCCAGGCCCGCGCGGCGGCCAAATCGGCAAATTCGGCCACGATCAGGCTGCCGGAAAATCCGGACGGGCCAGGGTCCGGCGAGTCAATGGCGGGAAACGGTCCTGCCAGAAGTAGGCGGCCTTCAGCTTGCAGTGCCTGCAGGCGCGCCAGATGGGCGGGCCGGTTTTCCAGGCGCTTGGCCAGCGAATCAGCGGTATCTTGGCCGGTAATGGCGTAATACATCATGATTCCTTCGAGTCGGCATTGGTTTGCGGCATATGCTTGGCAAGCCACAAACCCTGTGCCACGGCAAACAGCAAGGGGAAGCCGATTACCAGGACCAGCTTGAACTTCACCCACACCGCTTCGGGATAGTTGAGCGCCACATACAGATTGACGCCGCCTTGCAAGACGAAAAAGCCTACCCAGGCCCACATCAGCTTGTCCCACACAATATCGGCGAGCTTCAGCTCCTTGCCCAAGAGCAGCTTGAGTGGCAATTTGCCAAGGCCATAGCGGCCAATCAGCAAGGCACTGGCCATCACGAGCGACAGCACGGTGGCTTTGAGCTTGATAAACATGGCGTTGTGCAGCACCAGGGTGGCAGTGCCCATCACCATGATCAGGCCAAAGCTGATCCATTGCAGTGCATCGATCTTGCGGCGGCGTGCCAGCATCCAGATCATTTGCAGGGCGGCAACCACCATGGCCAAGGCGGTGGCGAATTCGATAGGCTTATCGAGGCCAAGGGCGGGAGCGGTGATGCCGGAGAAGTAGCCGGTAAACAGGATGATTACCGGGAGCAGATCGAACAGGAATTTCATGGTGGGCGCGATTATGCCGATGCGCTAGGCATCGGGCAATCGGCTTGGCATGGCGATGCGCTTATTTACACTTCGATGCGACCTGCCATCGCCTGCCAAGGCCGCCACGGCGCCAGCCGCGCGGGAAATGCTGCCATGACATTTTTCCGACACAGGTAGCGCAGGCTAATCGTCGACGCGCTACAGCGTCCCTAGCAGGCGCCGCATCGCCGACTCGATGCCGGCAGGTGTCAGGGGATACATGCGATCGCCCATGATATCGCGCACCATGCGTACGCTTTCGGTGTAATCCCAGTAGTGCTCGGCCACCGGATTGAGCCAGACCGCGGAAGGAAAATGCTCGAGCAGGCGGCCCAGCCAGACACGGCCGGGCTCCTCATTCATATGTTCGACCGATCCGCCCGGATAGTCGATTTCGTAAGGGCTCATGGTGGCGTCGCCCACGAAAATCAGCTTGTAGTCGCTCGGATAGGTATGCAGCACATCCCAGCTAGGAAGTCGCTCGCTGTGGCGGCGCTTGTTGTTGCGCCACATCGATTCATACACGCAGTTGTGGAAGTAGGCGTGCTCCAGATGCTTGAATTCGCTGCGCGCGGCCGAAAACAGCAGCTCGCATACCTGGATATGATCATCCATCGAGCCGCCGACATCGAGACAGAGCAGCACCTTGACTGCATTGTGGCGCTCATGGGTGTATTGGATATCCAGCCAGCCGGCGTTATTGGCGGTGGCGCGGATAGTGGATGGCAAATCCAGCATGGCGGCTTCGGCGTGGCGCGTCATCTGCCTGAGCCGGCGCAGCGCCAGCTTGAAATTGCGGGTGTCGAGCTCGCAGCTGTCATCGAAATCGCGAAACTCACGCTGATCCCATACCTTGACCGCCCGCCGGTGGCGTGAACCATCCTGGCCGATGCGGATGCCTTCCGGGTTATAGCCATAGGCGCCAAACGGGCTGGTGCCGCCGGTGCCTATCCATTTATTGCCACCCTGATGGCGCTCTTTCTGCTCCGCCAGCCGCTGCTTGAGCGTTTCCATCAGCTTGTCCCAGCCCATGCCCTGCATGGCAGCTTTTTCTTCGGCGCTCAGCTGCTTTTCCAGCAATTTGCTCAACCAGTCTTCCGGAATATCGGCTTCGATTTTCTCCAGCAGACTCTCCACGCCTTTGAAATAGTGGCCGAACACCTGGTCGAAGCGGTCGAAGTATTTTTCGTCCTTGATCAGGATGGCGCGGGAAATGATATAGAAATCGTCGATGCTGCCGGCGACCACGCCTTGATCGAGTGCTTCGAGCAGGCTGAGGAACTCCTTGACCGAAACCGGCAGTTTGGCGGCGCGCAGCTGATAGAAAAAGTCGAGAAGCATGGTTTATTGCAGCAGGTTCAGGGTTTCGGCTTTGTTGATAAGCTGGGCAACATTGTTCACTTCCAGCTTGCGAAACAGGTTTTCGCGGTGTTTTTCCACGGTGCGGGGCGATAGTGTCAGCCGTTCAGCAATGGCCGTGCTGGATTCGCCAGCGCAAATCAGGTGCAGGATCTGGAATTCACGCGCCGTCAAAGCCACCGTGGCGTCTTTGATGCGTTCGGTCGCCGCCTTGGCGATGACGCGCTCGCCGGCCAGCACGCGGCGCAGTGCATCGAGCAACAGGGTGGCCGAGCCTTCTTTCAGCAGCACGCCATCGGCGCCCGCATCGGCCAGTTGTTTCAGCAAGGTGCCCGATTGGGCCGCGGTCAGCATGATTACCTTCAGTTCCGGGTAGCGCTGCTTCAGATAGGCCAGCACTGCGGCGCTATCGTTGCCGGGCATGTGGTAATCGAGAATCACCAATTCCGGCCCATGTTCACGTACCAGCTCGCGCAGGCTGCCGGCATCGCCCGCTTCCGCCACCACGGTGTAGCCGGCATGGGAGAGCAGCAGTTTCAGCCCCTCCCGGAAGATGACATGGTCGTCCGCTATAATCAGTCGCATTTCGCTCGCCCGGCCGTTCTGGCCCTGTGTATCCCGCCTATGTTGACGCATTTTCCCGCTCTACGCCGCTGGCTTTGGCTGGCTTTATGGCTGCCGCTTGTGGTGCAGGCATCGAGTCTTGCGCTGACGCAGGCAGGCGGCCCGTTCAAAGCCAGTGCACATGCCGAGCATTTTACCGGTTCCACCGCGCAAACCGCTCTGGCCGATGTTGCGGCGGCCGGCGCCGTATTCCAGCCCTATGCCGACCGCAAGATTGACCTGGGCGCCGGCGGTCACTGGATCAGGCTGATGGTTCGCAATGCCGATGCCGTGCCGGCGCCATGGTTGCTGGACCTTGGCGTGCCTGATCTGGAACGGCTGGAGGTATACCAGCAAGACGCTGCGGGCATGCGCACCTTGATCCGCCTCGATGCGGCCAGCCGCTTTGCCGATCGCCCGGTGCCGGCCCGTTTGCTGGCGGTGCCGGTTGCGTTGCCGGCCAATGAGCAAGTGCAGCTGTATATTCACTACCGCGTGCATGGCGATACACCGCTTCGCCTGCAATTCATGACCCGCGCCCAGTTTGCCGACCGGCTGGCTGACAGCAATCTGGTAAATGGTCTGATTATCGGCGCCTTGTTGCTGCTGCTGGCTTTTGCCGTCGCACAGTTTTTTGCCTTGCGGCGCCAGGCCTATGGCTACTACAGCCTGATGCTGACGGCGGTGGTGCTGTTCCTGCTGCAAATCGAAGGCTATCTGTACCAATGGCTATGGCATGACGCAGGGAGGTGGAACCAGGTGGCGCCGGTAGTGCTGGTAGGGCTGATTCATCTTGGCCATGCCGCCTTTGCCGCGACCTTGTTTCGCCTGAGGCGAACGCTGCCCTGGCTTTTCCGCCTGTATCTGGTTTACGGTTTCCTGATGACGGCCGCAACCGCCTTGTTTGTGCTGACTGGCAATCTCACTGCCCTGGTGGCGCTGTCGCTGGTGTTTTCGCCGGTGAACCCGGTGGTCGGCCTGCTCGCCCTGCGTCGGCGACTGCCTGCAGCTGGCTATTTTCTGGCCGGTGCGGTCAGCATCGGGCTATGCATGAATGTCCTGTTCAGCCTGAGTGTGGCCGGGGTAGCCGGCCTTGCCGATATCGATATCTTTCTTTACCCGAAAATCGGCTATCTGCTTGAGGCCCTGCTGTTTGCGGCTGCCCTGGGCCGACTCGTGCAACTATTGCATCAGCGCAATGAGGCAGCGCTGCAGCACCGGCTGGCCGAGGCCGAACAATTGGCGCAGGCCGAACTGGCGCGTGGCCGCGCCTTGCAAGCGGTGCATCAGCAGCAGTTGCAGCTGGCAGCAGCCGGACATGATCTGTCGCAGCCGCTGTCGTCGATCCGCTTTGCGCTGGCCGCCCTGCGTGCCCGAACCGACCAAGAGGCGGCGGCCCGGCATATCGACAAGACGCTGGATTACTGCGAATCGCTACTGCGTGAACTGATTACCGAAGCGCGCAGCCAGGTCCGGCAAAATGCGCAATGGCTGGCGCTGGGCGATGTGCTGCGGGATGCGCAAGCCCGTCACCGTGCTGCGGCCGAGCAAAAGGGACTGCAGCTGCGGGTATGCCCTAGCTCGGCGGAGGTGCTGGCATCTGGCCTGATCGTGGCGCGCATACTGGACAACCTGATCGGCAATGCCATTCGTTACACCAGCCGCGGGCAGGTATTGCTCGGGGTAAGGCGACGGTCGGCCGGGCTGGAAATCCAGGTGATCGATACCGGCCCGGGTATGGATCTGGCCCAGCGCGAGCGCCTGCTGGCGCCATTTACCCAAAGTGGCGGGCTGGACAACGAACATCTGGGCTATGGATTGGGCCTGCATAT
>NZ_JAYRLZ010000200.1:0-8204 GCF_041904975.1 Chitinimonas sp.
ATATTGGCGTGGGCATTGCCATAGCGCGGTGGCTTGACGCCACCGACCAGATAATTGCTGGCCACATTGGCCAGCATGGCGAGCTGGCAGTCGAACAGGGCAAGGTCGATATGCTGGCCGACGCCAGTGCGATCGCGATGGGCCAGTGCCGCCAGAATCGCCACCGTCGCATACATGCCGGTAAACAGATCGGTAACTGCCACGCCCACCTTTTGCGGCTCGCCCTGCGGGTCGCCGGTAATACTCATCAGGCCACCCAGGCCCTGGATCATGAAGTCGTATCCAGCCTGATCGGCGCGCGGGCCGTGTTGGCCAAAGCCGGTAATCGAGCAATACACCAGATCGGGTTTGATGGCGGCGAGGCTGTCGTAATCGAGGCCATACTTCTTCAGGCCGCCGACCTTGAAGTTTTCCACCACCACATCGCAGCTTTTCACCAGCTCTTTGAGCGTGGCTTGGCCTTCGGCGGATGCTATATCGATCGCTACCGACTTCTTGCCGCGATTGGTGCACAGATAGTAGGCCGCTTCGCGGGTGGCATTACCGTCGCGGTCTGTCAGAAAGGGCGGCCCCCAGCCACGGGTGTCGTCGCCACCGTCGGGCTTTTCGATCTTGATGACTTCGGCGCCCATATCGGCCAGCTGCTGGGTAGCCCAGGGGCCAGCCAACACGCGGGATAGATCGAGAACGCGCAGGTGAGACAGTGCGGACATGGGCTTAATCCCAAAAGGTCAAAACCAAATCTGTAGACACTGAGAGCACCGAGAACACGGAGCACACAGAGACAAGCGTGAAGGGAAATCGAATGGTCGATTTGTGCCTGCGCTATCTCGCTTTGTCTTTCTCCGTGTGCTCTGTGATCTCCGTGCTCTCTGTGTCCACAGATTTTTGTGATTACACGCCGAACGCCGCGATGCCGGTCTGGGCACGGCCGAGGATCAGCGCGTGCACGTCGTGGGTGCCTTCGTAGGTGTTCACCGCTTCCAGGTTCATTACATGGCGGATCACATGGAACTCGTCGCTGATGCCGTTACCGCCGTGCATATCGCGCGAAATGCGGGCGATTTCCAGCGCCTTGCCGCAGTTATTGCGCTTGATCAGGCTGATCATTTCCGGGGCGGCGCGGCCTTCGTCCATCAGGCGGCCGACGCGCAGGGCTGCTTGCAGGCCCAGGGTGATTTCGGTCTGGAAGTTGGCCAGCTTAAGCTGCATCAGCTGGGTAGCGGCCAGCGGGCGGCCGAACTGCTTGCGGTCCAACGTGTACTGGCGGGCGGCGTGCCAGCAGAACTCTGCCGCACCCATGGCGCCCCAGGCGATGCCGTAGCGGGCCTTGTTCAGGCAACCGAACGGGCCTTTCAGACCACGGATATCGGGGAAGGCGTTCTCTTCCGGCACGAACACCTCATCCATGACGATTTCGCCGGTGATGGAGGCGCGCAGCGAGAACTTGCCTTCGATCTTCGGTGCCGACAGGCCCTTCATGCCTTTTTCCAGGATAAAGCCGCGAATCTCGCCGGCATCGTCCTTGGCCCACACCACGAATACATCGGCGATCGGCGAATTAGTGATCCACATCTTGGCGCCCGACAGCGAATAGCCGCCATCCACCTTCTTAGCGCGAGTAATCATGCTGCCAGGGTCGGAGCCATGATTCGGCTCGGTCAGGCCAAAGCAACCCACCCATTCACCGGTGGCGAGCTTGGGCAGGAATTTCTGCTTTTGCGCTTCAGAGCCATAGGCGTAGATCGGGTACATCACCAGGGACGACTGCACCGACATGGCCGAGCGGTAACCCGAATCCACCCGCTCCACTTCACGTGCCACCAGGCCATAGGCGACATGGCTGGTACCGGCACAGCCATAGCCTTCGAGGGTAGAGCCGAGCAGGCCCAATTCGCCCAGCTCGTTCATGATCTCGCGATCGAACTTCTCGTGGCGGTTGGCTTCCAGCACCCGCGTCATCAGCTTGCCCTGACAGTAATCACGCGCCGCATCGCGGATCATGCGTTCTTCGTCATTGAGCTGCTCGTCCAGAAGAAGAGCGTCATCCCATTGAAAGTGTGGTTTTGCCATGGTGGGTGCCTGTTGAAAGTGGAGGGCTTGCGGGTATTGGGCTTGGGCGTAAACCGCCGCAGATCAAAAGGTGTTCCGCTATGCGGAATTATGTTTCATCAAGTGGAATATTCTAGCTTTACTGCCTGAGGCGGTAAAGACTTAACCATAGCCCGAAATGCAAAACGCCCCGAACCAGTCGGGGCGTTTTGTACATCAAGTCAAAAGCTTAGTTGAACTTGTAGTTCACCGAGCCGTAGACAAAGCGGCCGCGTGGGTTGCCATAGGCGGTGTCATACCCCAGTGACTTTGATGGGCTAAACGGTGGGTCGCGATCGAACAGGTTTTCTGCACCGAAGCGCAGCGTCATGTTCTTGAAGCCGGTGTAGCTGACTGACATGTCAACTAGCGTTGAACTTGGAATGTTCAGACCGTTGGCATGTTCGTCGTAATAAACATTAATGGTTTCCGAAGTGGTGCGGTCGACCCGATAGTTCGAAGTGTAGTTGGCCACCACCTGGGTGCCCCATGGACCCATGTCCCAGTTGAATCCCAATTTGCCCAATACACGCGGGTATTGATATTCGCCAGCCTCGCAGGAGAAGTTGTTTGCGCAGTTGATGGTCGAATCACCCGGCTGCTTGGACTTGTTGTAGCGCGAGGTATAGGACGCTTCGCCAAATACCTTGATCTTGCCCAGGTCCTGGACGCGGAAGGCGTAAGAGGCGTCGACATCGTAGCCATCGGTGAACACTTCGGCGCGATTGATCAGGCCGATGTTCACTTGCTTAAGTGCACCTACCAAGGGGCCCATTGCAGCGCGTTGTGCCGGGGTGAGTGCGGCATAGGCGGCACGGTCATCGTCGCTAACCGGGAAGCGAATAACGCTACCCTTGGCGCTGCCGTCTTCGTTGGAGAGGACTGAGTCGGAATCCAGGCTTTCGATACGATCCTTCCATTTGATACGCCAGTAGGTGGCGCCCACGCTCATATCCTTGATCGGTTCGAAAACGAAGCCAAAATTGAAGTTGCTTGTCTTTTCGGGCTTGAGGTTCTTGGAGCCGGTAACCAGGGACAATACCGAACTGGTACAGTCGTTGTCGAAGTACTCGTCGCCTACAACGCATCGCTTGGGGTCGCGGGCTGAGGCAAAGCCACCGCGGCCTTCATTGAATTCCTGCGACAGGGTCGGGGCACGGAAGCCGGTGCTGTACGAGGTGCGCAACAGCAAGTTCTTGAATGGCGTCCAGCGCAGGCCGAGCTTTGGATTGGTGGTGCTGCCGGCCAACTGGTACTTGTCGTAGCGAATGGCGGCTTGCGCTTCCAGATTTTTCAGAATCGGCAGATTGAACTCGGTAAACACGGCAGACTGATGCTGCGAACCGTTAATCCCCAAGAGCGTGGTGTAAAGGCCGATATTGCCATCCCGCCATGCTTGCGATGGATTGTAGGTTAGCTTGTCGCGCTTGAACTCGGTGCCGATGGCGATGCCGATCGGTCCGCCAGGCAACTCGCCGAGCTCGGTCGAGGCCTTGGCGCCGAAGAACTCGGTTTGTGACTGGGTATCAACGTGCTGGTCCGCAGTCAGCTCGCGAATGATTTGCGGGCTATTGTTGTTGCCGCCAAACGGGTTGTACTTGCCGGTAGCAGCATACGCGTTGAGCTTATCCAGCAGATAGGAGCCGTAGGTGGTGATGACGCCGTCTTCCTGGCTATGTCCGGCCGAAATCGTCCAATCCCAGCTACCCAGCTGACCCTTGGCGCCGGCAACCAGCCAGCGGCTATCGATATCCGACTTGGTACCCGAGTCATCGGATTGGAAAAGTCGCCGAACGACAACGCGCTTGCCATAAGGGTTGATCGGGTTGTTCGCTTCGATGGCGATAGGGCCGTTGTTATCAGCGTTGTATACCGCGGTTGGTCGACCCGAAAGCTTGGTATCGTAGTGATTCAGGAATACCTGGGCAAACAGGGTGGTCGAAGAATTGATTTCCCAATTGGCCACTGCCACGCCGCTATAGCGGGAATACGGGTGCAGCAGGTTCTCGCCTTCTGCTGGCGCGTAATAGCAGCCAATGCGGTCCGGGCCAGCGCCGATTTCGGGAACATTCGGGTAGGGCAGGATGCGATTTGCGGGGCAGGCCGGATCAGGTTGACGCTGTCTGCCACCAAGCGACAAGGTGCCTGGATCGGTGCCTTTGGCGCCATATACGCTGCCTTGGAACAGGCCGCCTGGCTTGCCACGGAAATCGAGCAGGTTGGACCAGTCGCGATCGGTCGCCTTGATGGCCTTGCGTTCTTCGTACGACAGCGCGTAGGTCAGATTGAAGCCCTGGGTGGAGCGATCGCCCAAACCGCCAGCAAGTGATGCGCGCGCAACATCGCCATCGCCATGTGTCGTCTTGCCGAAATAGCCGTCAATTTCGGTGCCCACTGCATCCTTGCGCAGGATGAAGTTGACTACGCCACCAACGGCGTCGGTACCATAGATGGCGGAAGCGCCGTCCTTGAGAACTTCGACGCGGTCAATGGCTGCCAATGGAATGGTGTTCAGATCAACCGAGGTCTCGCCGCTGTACTCGTCCGATCCGGAGCTGGGTAGACGATATCCATTAAGCAGAACCAGGGTGGGAAGCGAGCGCAGATTGACTTCAGTCGCGCCATTGCGGAAGGAGTTGTTGTTCAGTGTCTCATTGCCATTGCCGCCAGCCGAGGTCAGCTTGCGCATCAGGTCCATTACCGAAGTGGCGCCGGAGCGGCTGATATCTTCGCGCGAGATGGTAGTGACTGGCGACACGCCTTCCTTGCTGACCCGCTTGATGTTCGAGCCGGTCACTTCAATTTTTTCGACCTTCTGGACAGTTGGGGCATCTTCAGCGAAGGCGCCAATGGCGCCGATCAGGCTGATTGCATAAGCCAGTTGCGAAATACGCATATTCAACTTCTCCCGAATAAAAATAGGCAACTCCGGCTTTGGCCTGGCTCTTGAGTGTGGCAGGCTCAAAAAACTGCGGAGTGGTGCCAAGGTGATGCGTGTAAAAAAGTACAAAGCGCACTGGCGTGATGGTAGAGGTCAGTGTGGCGGCAGAACAAATATTTCACGGTAATGAATACATGAATACAACAAACGCGGCGATGCTGGCTGCATCGCGACAGCTTGGTCGTCAACTTGGTGAAAGCCTGTATGACTGAGCCGGCAGATAGCAGCGATCGCTTGTTTGTCACTGCACTGGCGCGCGGCCTCGATGTGCTGGCAGTGTTTTCCGCTGGTGAGCGCAGTCTGGGCAATGCCGAATTGGCACGACGAACCGGCTTGCCCAAGGCCACTGTGTCGCGCCTGACCTACACCCTGTGCAAACTCGGCTATCTGTATCAGGACGCGAGTGGCAAGTACGCACCTGCGCCGGCCGTGCTGACGCTGGGGTTTGCCGCACTGGCCGGACTTGACCTGCGAGAGCGCGCCCGCGAGCCGATGCGGTCTCTGGCGGCACAAACCGGCTTGTCGGTCACCCTGGGGGTGCGACAGGGCGCGCGAGTGGTCTATGTCGAAACCTGCCGCGCACCGACTCGCGTCGGTATCCGGCTCGAGGTCGGCTCCTCAGTCCCGTTGGCCACGACGGCGATCGGCAGGGCGCTCTATGTGGCCTTGTCGCTTACGGAGCGCAGCGAGCTTGCCGGCCTGCTGGCGCAGGAAAGCCCGGTCATGTGGCCCGTCTGGCAGCAAGGTCTGGATCAGGCGCTGAGCGACTTTGCCACCTTGCGCTATTGCGCATCATTTGGCGAATTCGAGCCCGATATTTTCGCGGTGGCTGTGCCCATTGCCGGCAGCCAGCCAGCAATGGCCATCAATTGCAGCGGACCGGCCTACCGGTTGCGTGCAGAGCAGTGGCAGGCTGAAATCGTGCCGTGCCTGCAGGCGCTGGCGGCCAGTCTGGCGGCCTGCTGAAGGCGAAGGTAGGTCTTGTGTTTTCAATGTCTTAAGCTGTATCCAATTGCACACACAGTGTAAATTCTGTATGTAATTTGCAACGCTTTGTGAGTGTTTTCCCTTATGAGTTCCGCGAAAAATACTAGCCGGTGTTAGCTTATTCGCATGTCGACTACTGCCGTTGTGCGATGGGTGCAACGGAAAAAGTTCGCAAACTAGGGAGAAGGCTCATGAAGTACAGCATGCTGGCGCTTGCGCTGTCGGGAATTGGTTTTGGTGTGGCGGTTCAGGCTGCGGATGCGCCTGCTGCTAGCGACAGCAAAGTACAAAAAACGCAGAAGATTGAAGTAACCGGCTCGAATATCAAACGGACCGACAAGGAGACCGTCGCACCGGTCACGATCATTACCCGCGCTCAAATTGAGCGCTCCGGCAAGGCGACCATTGCAGACGTACTGCGCGATTTGCCGATCAATAGCTCGAATGGCTTTAGTGAAACCTCGATCAACGGTTTTGCTGCGGGCGGCTCGGGTATTTCCTTGCGCGGCTTGGGGGGGCTTGGCACGCTCGTTCTGTTCAATGGTCGTCGCGTGGCAAATTATCCGTTTGCCAATAGTTTGAGTACGACATTCGTTGATTTGAATGAGATTCCGGCGGCGATCGTGGATCGCGTGGAAATCTTGAAGGACGGTGCGTCGGCCTTGTATGGCTCTGACGCTGTCGCTGGCGTGGTCAATGTGATTTTCCGGCGCGATTTCAAGGGGGCCGAGCTCGCTTATAACGAAAGTGGCGAAATCAAGGGTGATCTTGAATCGCATCGCGCCTCGCTGACCTTTGGTCGCGGCGACTTGGGTGAAGACAAGTTCAATGTGTTCGGGATGGTTGAAGCCTACAAGCGTGATGGCGTGACCCGTGACAATTTCGAGCTGACCAAGAGTAACGATTATTCCCGTTTCTTCGCTGGTACCGACCAGCGCGGCTCTACCGGTGGTACCTGGCGCGCCGCAACCGGACCAGTTGCTGTGCGTAACAACCGTATCCCGGTTGCCAACTGCCCAACTCAGCTGATTCCAGCCTCGACGCTGAATCCTGCACTTACCGGTACATCCTGCGTCGGCGATGGTGGCCCGAAGCACACCTCGCTATTGCCTGAACAAAAGCGCGCCAATATGTTCGTGAAAGGCACCTTCGAGCTTGCGCCCGAGCTGCAGGGGACGGTGGAGCTGGGCTATGACCGTGTCAAAACCAAGGTGCTGCAAGACTATAACTACCTGACCGCAGGTCAGACCCGTTTTGTACCGGTGGTACAGAACGGTGAAACCTTCTTGCGGCCGCAATCGGTGCGCTACCTGATTGCCCCGGGTGTCGGTGGCAATCCAACTGGGCAGTTCGCCGAGTTGTTGATTCCAACGTACGACTTGGGCGTGGTGACGGATGATGTGGACGCCAAGACTTCTCGTATTCTGGCAGGCTTGAAGGGTTCGAATTTGGGCTGGGACTGGGATTCGGCGATAGCACATGTCCGTTCTACCGCCTCGGTAACGGAAAGCAACCTGATGAGTTATAGCGGATTGGTCAAGACCGGTACGCTGGCGCCGGGCGTTGCCCATATCTTCCTCGATGGCAAGGACAGTGGTTTGCAAGGTTCCCTGTTGCCATTGGGTAGCAACAGCTCTGAAGTTCTCAATGCATTGCGCACCAGTACCACCCGTAATTCCGAGGCCAAGATTACGACGGCTGACTTCAAGGCAAGCCGCGAAGTATTCAGCCTGCCTGGCGGGGCGGTGGGTCTGGCGCTGGGCCTCGATTGGCGCAAGGAGGAGTTGAACGATACCGCCGATGCCAAGCTCAAGGCGGGCGACATCTTTAATCGTGGCTTCACCGGTACAATCGGTAGTCGTAATGTGTCGGCCTTGTATGCCGAACTTGCCTTGCCCATCATCCAGCGCCTGGATATGCAGCTCGCGTTGCGCCACGACCGCTACAGCGATTTTGGCGGCGCTACCTCTCCAAAGATTGGTGCCAAGTTCAAGCTGACTGACAGCATTGTCCTTCGTGCGAACTGGGGCAAGGGCTTCCGTGCGCCGAGCTTGCCGCAGATTGCCCGCTCCGACAGTACCGCCTTTCAGTCATATTTTGACTACGCAGGCTGCGACGCAGGCTATACGCCATCGTGCCAAGGCATCAGCCAGGGGACAGGTACTTCGGTTGGTACCATCATCCG
>NZ_JAYRLZ010000201.1:0-8187 GCF_041904975.1 Chitinimonas sp.
CTTCAAGATATCGTTCCTCTTCCACAACCCAAAATGGATGATTATCAGTAGCATAAATCGTTGCAAAATCATTGGACCCTGGTATGCAGTACGTAACGGCGCGAATGGTCTTATTCTCGTATCTGAAAGTCTTGAGCACCCGCTTGTAGGCCTGCTCACCACCTTGCTCCGGTTGCGACAGCACCATATCACCAACCTGTAATTGGTCAATGCGCACCAAACCTTTGTCAGTGTGCACTCTAGTGCTACCAATAAAACACCCACCAACATTTTCCGGAAAGCGCACCCACTCGGTTGCATATACTTCTTCCAGCATGCGGTTATACAGCGCTTCGCCCGAATAATGCCCGGAGAACTTGGCCTTCAGGCTTTCAAAGGTCGGCACCTTATAACGCGCCGCAAACAGCTCTGCCAAATCCAGGTCCACCATTGCGGCCTGTGCACCACTGCGCAAATCTTGCAATACCTGCAATGCTTGTTTCACCTTGATCTCCGGATTAGGGGCGCCTTTTACCATTTCGCCCAGTTTCGCCAGATTGTCTACTAGCCATCCGCTGGCGTCGGCACAACGCATAGTGCCCGCCGGCGGGCTGACTACCGCAACCTTGCCTTCCACTTCAATCGCTGTACTGCGATCAATCGGCGCAGGAATGGCGTCATTTGGCAGTGCTTCATTACTACGAGTCCGCGGCACCACGCGCCCGCCTGCGGTTTGCTCCAGGTCGCGATTCACCGGCGCATGGTGGGCATCCGGGAATATCTTTCCCATTATCCAGTGCGCAATTAAGCCCAAGGCCCCACCTGCAACCGCTGCGATGCCTATCGGACGCCAGTCTATGCCCTGCTTGCCATCAGCACCTGCCGTATCGATGTAGATCATATTGGCGCCGGCTTGCTCCATAGCTGCAAATGCGGCGCCCGCCGACATACCGGATGCAGTTGCACCTTTCCAGCCGCTACCCAGGAGCTTGATAGATAGCTTGCCCGCACCACCAGCCACAACAAAAGCCCCCGTTGTGGTCGCAGTGTCGTCTAGATTTGCGCGAACAAACTGGTCGTAGGTCAACTCACCAGCATTATATTTATCAAGCCGGTTATCGTAGCGTTCCAGATAACCGCCCATGGCCATATTTTCTAACCAGAACCAAGCCGCGCCCAGCCAGGAATTATTAGGATTGGCCCTATCGTAATAGCTGGTGATTTTAACCGGCGGCTCCTTATCAACGTAGGTGATCTTCACCGGTGGAATATTGACCGGCCCAACGGTTGGCACCAAATTCGTCGTTTTAAAGCTACCCACACCCACGGCATTCGCAAATGATGAACCATCGCCGGGGCCATCATAACGAGCAGGCGTCAACTCTGGCCGTTGCGGCGTGCTGCCTTTGCCAGAAGGTAAATCTCGATCAATCGGATACCAATGTTTGGAATTTGCCGAATACATATCTAGCGCACCTTGTATCAGATTGCCGACATTCCAAGTCATCAGCGAATAGCTCTGATCTGCGTTCAGATCAAGATTTTCTTCATAGTTCCAGACGCTACCGAATAGCGTACCAACACCCTGCTCATTGACCGACAGGCTTAATTTACCGATTGCACTCCCCACCATAGGTGTGGTGGCACCAAGGTATACCGGTTTTTCGCCATGCAGACCAAATGGGTTTTTCACAATTCCCAGCTTACCACCGGTCTGATTGTTTGGAACTTCAGCCGTATCAAGAATCAATGGATCCTGGAACCAAAGATTTTTGTCCGACACGATCGCATACTGCTCGCCACCATATTCCACCATGACAACACTATCAGCACTCTGAATGTCTTGATGATAAGTATGACCGACATTAAAGTTGGTGCCAGTGTTGATATTGAAGCCGATATAGGGTACCGACGCTGCGAGGTTCGGCGTTTGAACCGAAATCGACGTAGCGCCATTGATTTGCCCAGTAGAATCAAAGTGTAGCTGTATGCTGGCCAAGCCACGATCCATATCACCACGATTACATAGCAAGAATTGGCCGGCCTCTTTGCCACTGATGATATAAACCGGATTCCTGCCCATTGAATCTGGGTACATATACGCATCATGCGCCAGCTTCGCCACTGCACCTGCCTTCACGCGACCATCCGATTTGACCTGATTTAAGTCAAGGAAGTACACCGCACCATCTCTACCATTTGGCTCACGTGCCGTAATGGCCAAGTAGCTATTAATATTGACAGCCAGCGAAACGAAGTTAGTCGCAGCAGCACCCGGCAGTTGAATATTCTGCTCTTCCGCCAGGAACTTTCTACTGAGCTGATCAACTCGCACGCGGCTGAGTCCACCCTTTCCTTGCGGCCCATCAATTTGACTGATATAGAGCCAGTTTTCCGACAAAACCATGCCAGAAATTCGACCACTCGGACGCTGGAGCGCCAGGCTATAGACCACGTTGTTTGAGGTCATGTCGACAACGTACAAAGTGCTATTTGCACCGGCCACATAGGCGAGCGTGCCATCAGTACTATATACAACCGGCTCACTTGCCCCTTGAGCAAGCTGCAACGCCTTGCCGTTTTGATCAACTGTTATGTGGGCACGCAAGGTAATTGGCGCACTATTCGTACGTGAATCACTTGTTGTGGGCTCAAATAGTTCGATGCTGTTTTTGGTGGTTACCACCGTTTTGTTGGTGCCGTCCATCCAGCCTTCAATCGCGCTGCTTTCATCGCTCGTAGACTTATTCTCGACTGCAATGCCATTGGAATCAGGTGTAAGGGCAATACGCTCGACATAAATAGTATGTTGCGAAAGCGAAATACCCCGCGGCAAGACCACTTTGACCTTGTCCCGCCCAACAATTTCCGCATCGAACCCCTGCCAGACCAAACCGCGCTCCGGTGTTCCCTTGGTGTGGCTAGTTAACTGATTACCACGAGGCTCAAGCCAGACTTTGATACGGAACCCACTGGGATGCTGAGTGCCCGGTACAAAATTTGTGCCGGTCAACGTCAAGGTTTGGCTCAATTGCTCATAGTCCATTCCCGTAATATCGGGCTCTTGGCTGCCAGCATGTGCGGGCGCTGCCATGTAGCTCATGAAAACGTGACTATCTATTTCATTGGAAGGCACATTTTTCTGATAAGTCCCCGCAAAGTCATAGGTCAGGAAGTTGATTTCCGTAGGCGCTTGCTGTGCCATGATAAGCGAAATAACTGCAAGACCGACACCGGGCGGTGCAGCGGCAAAGGCGCCCATTGCAATGGCTATTTTAGCGAGGTTTGAATACACAACCCCGACATTGATAGTTTCACCCTTGGTATGTAGCTCACCCGTTTTTGGATTAATCCGCACATCGGGCGCAGACGTGCCATCTGGGTTCAATTTACGCCCAGTAATGAACACACGTCCGCCTACCAGCAATCCGTTATAAGGCGGGCTGGCGGTATGCGCCATACCATCATCGCCAATCACCCCATCGTCGATCAGCCACCATGTTTTATGCATCGAACCGTCAGCCAGACGTATCTCGCCTTCTCGCCAGAACAATACTTGGGTACCTGGCTGGAGTGGATTTTCCTTGCCGGATGCGGAAAGAGCAGATGGATTAACTTTCACCGCCAATTGCAATGGTTGCGTTGCTGTCAGGCCACCAATATCAATATTTACGGCAGCAAGTGGCTCCAATATCCCTTTGCATGGCGGCTCCAGATCAAGCGAGGCCATATCAATCTTCTGAATGGAAGCAGTAGTATCGGCCGGCAATGCGCCGCCACCGATCATCAAGGTATTGCCATCGCCGTCTACGGTGACCGCTCCTTCCTTGGATGACACATGAACAGGCCCAGTCGCCGCGTCCATAACACGCAATGCGATTGTGCTCTGCAGCCCACCATTGATCACAGTAATGGTTGCCGAGCCAACAGACTTTGCCTTGATCAAACCATCAGCAGAAATCGAGGCAATATTCGGGTCACTGATGAAATAGCGGGTGCCTGACTGCGCCGTTGAATAATCAACGCCCATACCGCTGCGCTGGCTCAATTGATAAACATCGATCTGCCGCTGGCCCGTTCCTGCTGCCAAGTCGACACTAAGCGGGAATGTATCGAGTTCATTGCCGCTTTGATCCGAGTTTGGAGCAATTGCCGTTGCACTGGCAAAAACCACATTGCTCGCACTGATTCCGTGCGCCGTTGCCGTAATCAGCGCCGTTCCGGCGCCTTGTGCATGCACCCGGCCCTGGCCGTCCACGCTCACCACTTGCGCGTCGCTGCTGCTCCATTGCAGGTAGTCCGCCGGCAAGGCCACGCCTTGCTGGTCGGCGAAATCGCCCAGCACCTGTAGCAAGGCACTGCTTCCAGTTGCCAAGCTTGGCAAGCGCTTGATATGCAGGTTTTGCAGGCGCGCTGCGCTCACATTCACTGTTACGGTGATTGGGGCGCTGGCGGCAAAGCCGTCGTCGGCCTGCACGGTAATGGTGGTGCTGCCGCTAAAGCCGGCTGCCGGCACAAAGTGCAGGGTTTTGCCATCGGCCGCCAGGCTGGCGCTACCGTGTTCGCTGGCCAGTACGCGCCAGTGGATGGCGTCGCCCTGCAAGTCGCGCGCCAGATCGCTCAGGCTCACCTCGGCGGCGAGGCCGGCATGGGTGTTGAGGGTGACGCTGGCCTGGGCCTGTGGTGCGGTATTGCTGGCAAAACCGTAGTTGGCGTACAGCAGCTGGCGGTCGGCATCGTCCACCTTGCCATTGCCGTCGAGGTCGGCGCTGGTGCTTTGGTTGCTTAGTGCGGCTTCGAACAGGTCGATATCGTTGCCGTCTACCTTGCCGTCCAGGTTCACATCGCCCACTACGCTGATCTGCAGCTGGGCGTCGCCGCTGCCAGTCAGGGTCAGCAGCTTGGCGCCGGCGCTGCTTACCCGCAGCAGGGTGGTGGCGAAATTGCCGTTCTGCACCGGCCCGACCATGTCGGCGCCCGGTGCGCTCAGCTTCACGTTTTGGCCCTGGGTGTGCACAGCCAGCAGCACAGTGCCGCTGGCGCCCTTGGCCTTGATAGTGGCGGCCAGCTCGCTGTCGCGCACGATATAGCCGAGATTGACCGGGGTGCTACCCAGCGTGCCGCGCCAGATGCCGGCACCGGGCCAGCTGGTGCTTTCGCCCAGTTGGGCGGTGAGCGGGCTGGTGATCAGGCTGCCATCGGCCTGGTAGCCGTAGGCGTTGCCGGCGCTATTGCCGAGGGTGCGTGCCTGTTCCAGGCGGCCGCGTGCGTCGTAGCTGTACAACACGGTAGCGGTAGACGGATTTTGGGTGTCGTTTCCACCTGCCGGATTTTTAACGTTGCCTGCCAGCGGGCCGCTGATGCGGCTGATGGCACCTTGGGCATTGCGCACAAAGTCGATGCGCTGGCTGGCGTCGCCACCCAGCAGGGCAATGCCATCGCGGCCGATTAGCCATTGCTGCTGGTCGGCAAAGGTGGCGGACAGGATATTGCCCTGGGCATCGAGAGTGTAGCGGGTGCCATCGGGGCCGGTGAGCTGCCATGCGGCAGCTTGCCATGGCAGGCCGGTCACTTCGTCATACAGGCCAGGGCCCACCTTTTGCAGGTTGACCGAGCCGGGCTGCACATTGCCGCCGGCATCCAGCGCCACCGCTTGCAGGGTCCAACCCTGGCTGGCGGCGAACACCGGGTGCAATACGGTCGGCGCGCCGGGGCCTGCGCCCAGCGTCTCGCTGCGCGTGGCCAGGGTAAAGCTCAGGTAGTGGTTGGCCGCGCCCGGCGTGGCCAGGCTGGCGGGCATCTGCAGCCACAGGCGTGCGCCCACATGCCATGGCAGGGTGCTGCCATCGTTGTTCTGCGCGGGCTGGTCGGTGGTCAGGTGGGTGTTGAGCAGCGGCAGGCTCCAGCCACCCAGCTCGCCATTGGCCAGCGCGCCGGCTGGTAGCTGGCGGTTCAGGGCAAAGTCGTGGTTGCCGAGCCGGAATACGGCATCGGTTTCCAGCGCTTGCTGCGGCTGCTTGCTGGCGGTATCGATCACCAGCCTTGCCTTGATTTCGCTATGGCGGCCGGCCAGGTCCCAGGCGCTCAGGCGCAGCTGGTAGCTGCCGTTGGCCAGGCTGCTCGGGTCGAGCAGGCCCAGATCGAGCATGCCGCCACGGTTTTCGGCGGCCAGGGTCTGGCTGGACAAGGTAGTCCAGCTATTGCTGCCGGCCGGTGCCAGCTGCAGTTGCCAGCCCATCAGCTGGCGGTCGGCCAGCTGGGCCTGCAGCAGGGTTGGCCGCTGCACCGTTACCGGCTGCAGGCTGGCACCCTGGCTGCCCCAGTCACCCTGCAGGGCGCCGGACCAGGCCAGCGCCGGGGCGCTGCTGTCTTGCGGGTCGGCCACCCAGACCTGGCTGGTCTGGCTGCTGCTGAAGCCATCCACATCGCGTGCTTGTACCCGCACTTCCATCATGCCCGGCGTAGTGGTGGGCAGGGTGAACTGGCCGGCATCGTCAAGAGTCGCGCTGGTCCAGGCGGTGGCGCCGGCTGCGGTGTCGCGGTATTGCACCGTAATGCTCGCCATATCGGCAAAGCTGCTGGCACGCACGGTGCACAGCACGCTCTGGCCGGGCTGGGCCGGCATCGACGGCGTGTTGGTGACGCTGATCACCGGGGCATTGCTGCTGGCATCGGCCGCTACCCGCAGGGTGAACACGCGGGTGCTGGTGGTGCCAAAGCTGTCGCTCACCCGTGCCGTTACCTGGAAGTCGCCTACCTGGGCCGGGCCGGGGGTCCAGATCAGTTTGCCGGCTGGCGCATCGTAGCGGGCACCGGCTGGCAGGTTGTCAAACGCCACGGTCAGCGCCTGGGTCTGTACGGTGCCATCGAGGTTGTTGACGACAATGCCGCCATTGGCGCGCGCGCTGGCGGCGGTTCCGCCCTTGATCACGTCGAGGCTGAAACCACGGCCCACCTGCAGGGCGTGGTTCGAGGCAAATATCTGCGGTGCGCGGTCGGTCTTCATCACCCGTACCTGCACGGTCTGCATTACCGGCGGGGCAATGCCATCGCTGGCGCTGAAGGTAAAGCTGTACACCTTGTTGCTACTACCGGGCTCGATCACCGTGCCCAGCGGCGGCGTCCATTCAAAGCTGCCGGTGCGCGGATCGAAACTCACGCCTTGCGGGGTGTTGGCATCGTGCAGCAGGTTGAGCACCAGCCCGTCTGCATCGATATCGCTGGTAATCAGGTCAAAGTTCAGCGTATCGCCTTCAGCCACCTGCTGGATCGGCATCGGCAGAATGCTTGGCGCATGGTTGACGTGCGCTACACGGATCTCCAGCGTATGGGTCAGCTGCGCCATGCCGTCGCCAGCATGCAGCACCACGGTGTAGACGCCGTTCGGGTTGCCTTCGCTGGCGCCCTTGGCGGCAAACACATTGGGGGTCCAGTCCAGGGCCAGTTGTGCCTGGCCATTGGGTAGCAAGGTCTGCTTCAGGCTCATGCCCATGGGCAGGCGCTCGGCGGTCCAGTTCAGCTTGTCGCCATCGGCATCGCGTGCCAACAGGCTCACTGCCAGCGGCTTGCCTTCCTGGGCGCCCACTACTGTCTTGCCGGACTGGCTGGCCAAGGTTTGGCCATTGGCGCTCACATCGAGCAGCTCTGGCGCGCTGTTGCTGGCCTTGAGCACGACATTGAGCTTGGCCTTGACGACGTGCGGCACCGGCACAAAATCCACCGGCTTTGGCACATTCACTGGCGGCTCGCCGCTATCGCGCACGGTCAGCTCGACCGGGTAGCTACCCAGCGGCGCATCGCTTGGCGGCGTCCACTCCAGCCAAGCCTGACCGTAGTTGCCGGTAACGATACGGGCCCCTACCAGACCGGTAAAGGCAAAGTCCAGTTGGTCCTGATCCTGGTCGCTGGCCAGCAGTGGCACACGCAGCAATTGGCCAGGCAAGGCTACCACCTCGGCCGGCACCACCAATTGCGGCGGCATGGTCAGGCTGGTGGCGCTCAGCACAAAGCTGCTACTGCTGCTGCGCGCGCGTTCGGCATTGCCGGCACCGTCGTTGCTGGCGGTAAGCGTGATGGTGAAGTCGCCGCGCACATCGCTGTGTGGTGCGACGTGGAATACACCCGCCACCCGGTTGCCGAAGGTGGTTTGGGTGAATGTCACAAAATCCGGCAGACCGCTGGCCTTGAGCAAGACCGGGCTGCCACCCA
>NZ_JAYRLZ010000202.1:0-8174 GCF_041904975.1 Chitinimonas sp.
GCTGCAGGTGGCGTACACCAGGCGTCCGCCAACCTTGAGCAGCTTGGCGGCGGCGTTCAGGATGCTGGCTTGCTTGGCATTGAGCTCATCGACACTCTGGGCGCTCTGGCGGAACTTCAGGTCGGGGTTGCGGCGCAGGGTACCAAGGCCGGAGCACGGTGCATCGACCAGCACTCGATCCAGTTTGCCGGCCAGACGCTTTACCCGCACATCGTTTTCATGCTCGATCCGTTGCGGTTGCACATTCGATAGCCCCGAGCGGGCTAGGCGCGGCTTGAGATTGGCCAGGCGCTTTTCTGATACGTCAAACGCATACAACCGGCCGCTGGACGCCATCAGCATGCCCAGCAGCAGGGTCTTGCCACCGGCGCCGGCGCAAAAGTCCACCACCATTTCGCCGCGCTTGGGCGCCAACAACAGGCCGAGCAGCTGGCTGCCTTCGTCCTGCACTTCGAAGCCACCCTCCTTGAACAGATTGCTGCGATTGACCTGCGGCTTGCCGGCAGCGCGCAGACCATAGGGCGAATAGGGCGTGGTCTCCACGGCGATGCCCGATGCTTCCAGCTCGGCCATGACCGCTTCACGCTTCATCTTGATGGTATTGACGCGCAGATCCAGTGGCGCAGGCTGACTCAGCGATTTGCCCAGGGTGACGATGGCGGCATCGTCCATACCGCTGGCCTGCAATTCGCTCACCACCCAATCAGGCAGCTCGGCCTGCTCGTGCAGGGCCAGCGTATCGTTCTTGAAGCCCTTTACCTGACCCAGCCAGGCGCGCTCGTCCTCGCGGCCGACGATTGCCTCGAATTCGCGGGTATTGCGACCACCGCGCACCAGCCAGGCCAGCAGCAAGCGGCGTGGCGTCGGATCGGGCGCGCAGATGCGGTCCAGCGTCAACTTGTGGCGCAGTACACCGAACACCGCTTCGGCAACAAAGTTGCGGTCGTGGCTGCCCAGCTTGGGGTTTTCACGGAAATAGCGCGACAGCACGGCGTCGGCAGGGGCAGCAAAGGACAGGGCGGCGCGCAGGGCCTCCAGGGCGGCGTGAAAGGGGGCAGCGGCTAGACTCATGGTTTTTCCGGTTCAATGTCGATGGATTGGGCGACCAGCTGGAGCTCGCCATGCTCGTCGCTACGAATGATCTTGATGGGCAGATTGGCAAGGCCGGGGGCCAGCCATACTTCGGTACGGTCTTCCCCCTCGCCGGAGCGCCAGCTGCGTGCATCCCACTGTTTGCCGCGCAGCGTCAGGCTATTACCCATCTGGCTGGTGAAGCTGTCGTGGCGCAATTTGCGGCCGGTGGCGATCTGCATCTTGATCTGGGCCTTATCGCCAAGCCAGGCCAGCTGGAACGGCAAGGTGTTCAATTCCTGGGCACCCGCTTCCAGCGCGGCGGTTTCCTGGGCGTCGCCATTGCCGAAGCTGGCTTGCTGTTTGGCCCAGTCAAAACGCACAAAGCGGCGCGGCGTGGTTTCGTTGTTGCGGTATTCAGCGTAGTCCAGCGGTACCAAGCCGCCAGCAGCAATATCGCCATGGCTGATATAGCGGATGCGCGGTCCCAGAATCGGTGTGAGCTCGGTGTTGAGCGTGTAGTGCGCGCCATCAAGCTGCCAGCGCTGCTCGGCGCGGCCAATCGGCAGGCTGCCGAGCCTGGCCTGGTAGCTGATATGCACACGTGCCGGCAGCGGCTCGGCGCAAACCAGCAGACCAGCAAGGGAAATCAGCAGAATAAGGAAGTAGGGCATGGTAATCATCCGGGAATTGAAAGACCGCCCAGCCTGTAACTGCAAGGCTGAGCGCGGCCTGAACCGCGCTTACTTCTCGACGGCGCGCCGGCTACGACGCGCCAGCACCACCTTGTCGTCGATCAGCATCTGGGTGGCGATCAGGTCGTAGGACTTGTCGCCATCGTTGTAGCGGATGCGCACCGGCAAGTTGTGCCATTGCGGCGCCAGATAGTAGTCGAAGCTGCGCTTGCCCTGGCTGCCGCCCAGCACCAGCGTCGGCACCTTGACATCAGACAGGGTCAGCTCCGCCTCGCCCTTCAGGGCAAAGTTCACCGTATAGCTGGCGCGACCCGTGAGCACCTGGATATCGAAGCTCGGTAGCTTGTCGCCAAGCAAGGCAAACTGGTAGCCGGCAGCGAACACATCCACCGCGCCGTCATGCAGCACCTCCGACTTTTGTTTGCCCGGCTCGCCAACCAGCACCGTTTTGCCGGCCCAGTCAAAATCCACCTGGTAGCGTGGGTTCGGATCGTTGACCTTGAACTGCTGGTACTGCACCGGCTTGAGACCGTGCTCGTCGATACTGCCGCCACTGCGCGCCTTGCCCAGCATGCCGATATTGAGCGACAGCTCGTAACGGTTGGCTTCAACCTGCCATTTCGCCTCTATCGGCGCAAAGCCATTGAGCAGGTAGTTGATGGTGGCCGCCTTGGGAAACGGGTCGTTCAGTACCGGACGCTGGCTGAGCGGCGCTTGCGGGCTATTGCCGGGGCGGAGCGGCTCCTTGCTGTCCGGCACCGGCGGCACTGCGGCAGGCGTAGCTGCTGCAGCGACAAGCGGCTCGGCCGGCGGCGGTGTTGGCGCCGCATCAACCGTCGGCAGTTGCGGCGCAGGCGTCTTGGCCTCCACCTGGGCAAGGGCTGGCGCGTCAGCCGGTTTTGCCTCCGGCTTTGGCGCCGGTTTCGGTGGCTTGGCCCTGGCCGCTTGCGCCGCACTGGGCGCCATATGTGCCGGATGACTCGAACGCAAACCGAAGGTCACTTCAAGCGTGTCCGCCGGCTTGACGCCGGCCAGCGCGTGGCGCCCACCCAGGCTGCTATCGAGCGTCTGGCTGTTCAGCTTGCGCTTGGTGGCGCGTATGGTGTCGTCCGCCTGCAGGCTGTCATTTTCCCACCAGGCCAGCAAAAGATCCGAGGTGGCAGCAGTCAGGTGCAAGACCAGCGACACCAACAGCGCAACCATCAGCAGGGGCGACCACCAGCGCGTGCTCATGCCCTAGTCGCGAACCTTCACGCGCAGGCCGTCAATCACAATGCGACCTTCCACAAAGGCGCGCACTGCGGCCGGGTACAGCTTGTGTTCTTCTGCCAGCACCCTGGCCGCCAGGGTCGACTCGTTGTCATCATCCAGCACTGGCACTGCCGCCTGGAACACGATGGGGCCATGATCGAGCTCGGCGGTGACAAAGTGCACGGTGCAGCCAGCCAGCTTGCAGCCTGCTTCGATGGCACGCTGGTGGGTATGAAGGCCGGTGAAGGCGGGCAGCAGCGAGGGGTGGATATTCAGCATGCGCCCGGCATAGCGCTCGGTAAACGCCGGGGTGAGGATGCGCATAAAGCCGGCCAGCACCACCAGATCGGCGTGGCAGGCGTCGATCGCCTCGGCCAGCGCCGCATCGAACGCTTCACGGCTGCCATACAGCTTGTGATCCAGCGCCAGCGTGGCTATACCGCGCTCGGCCGCCCAGGCCAAGCCAGCCGCATCGGGCCGATTGGCGATAACGGCGGCGATATTCGCGCCGGGAATACCGGCCTCGACGATGGCTTGCATATTCGAGCCACGGCCAGAGATCAGGATGACAATGTTTTTCATAGAACTGTCGTGAAGGGGTGAAACGTGAAAGGTGAAACGCGAAAGGCGGCTTGCCAATCACGTTTCACCCAAGCTGCGCTACAGCGCTTTGGTATTTCGCTCAGGCCACCTGGGTCTGATGCTCGTCACCCTGGCGTTCGCGCACCACGCCAAGGCGGTAAACGGTTTCACCTTCGCCGGCCAGCAGCATTTCCGCGTCGTCGGCATGCTCGGCGGCGACGATCACCACCATGCCCACGCCGCAGTTGAAGGTGCGGTACATCTCCTGGGTTGCCACATTGCCTTGAGCCTGCAGCCACTGGAAAAGTTTCGGCATCTGCCAGCTGGCCGCGTCGATCTGCGCCACCACATTGGCCGGCAGCACGCGCGGTACATTCTCGGTAATGCCACCACCGGTGATATGCGCCATGCCCTTGATGGTGATCTTTTCCATCAGCTTGAGTATCGGCTTCACATACAGGCGAGTTGGTGCCAGCACCACATCGGCCAGCGAGCGGCCATGATCGAATGGCGCGTTGTAATCGGCTTCAGTGAGATGCAGGATCTTGCGGATCAGCGAGTAGCCGTTGGAGTGCGCACCATTGGACGCCAGACCCAGCACCACATCACCGGGCTTGATGGTTTCACCAGTGATGATCTTTGACTTTTCCACCACGCCGACGGCAAAGCCGGCCAGATCGTATTCGCCTACCGGATACATACCGGGCATTTCGGCGGTTTCGCCGCCGATCAGCGCGCAACCGGATTCTTCGCAACCCTTGGCGATACCCTTGATCACCTCGGTAGCGCTGGTGACATCGAGCTTGCCGCAGGCAAAATAATCGAGGAAGAACAGCGGCTCGGCACCTTGCACCAGGATATCGTTGACGCTCATCGCCACCAGATCGATACCAACCGTGTCATGGCGATTCAATTCAAACGCCAGCTTGAGCTTGGTGCCCACGCCATCGGTACCGGAAACCAGCACCGGCTCCTTGTATTTCTTGCTGATTTCCACCAAACCACCAAAACCACCAATGCCGGACAGCACTTCAGGGCGCATGGTTCGTTTGGCGAAAGGCTTGATATTCTCGACCAACTGGTCGCCAGCATCGATATCAACACCGGCATCACGGTAGGAAAGGCTATTTGGGGTTTGGCTCATGTCGGGCTCACAGAACGAAAACCGGCGCGGTGGCGCCGGTGGTGCGGTTACAATGCCGCGCGGTGTTCGGTCTACGGGAAACCGGCAGGCCCTGGCAGGCGGATGCTGGCACCGTTGCGTCGAACCACCCTTTGCAACAGCGGGTGCTCAACGCATTCGTAAACGCTGACCATTAAGCAGCGGAAATCGCAGATATTTTAGCATGAGACCACATCGCTCGCCCCTCGCCATCTGGATACGCTACTGGCCGCTTGCCCTGCTGCCGGTAGCGCTATGGCTGCTCTACCTTCTCAAGCCGGTGCTGGCGCCCTTTGTCACTGCTGCGGTACTCGGCTATATCCTCGAACCGATGGTAGCGGGCCTCGAGGGGCGGCGCTGGCCGCGCACCCTGGCGGTTACCGCGGTCATGCTGGGTGTGATGCTGCTATTCATCGCATTGTTATTGATCCTGCTCCCCCTGTTCGGCCAGCAGCTCAAAGCCCTGTACGGCTATCTGCCGCAGCTGATGGCCTGGCTGCGCGACTTCGCCGGCCCCTGGCTCACCCAGCACGCCGGCCTCGATCCCTCGGTATTCGATGCGGAGCGGGTAAAGGCCTGGCTGGGCGAGCACGGCAGCGAAGCGGGCCAGCTACTCAAGGACATGCTGCCTTCGCTGACCTCGCGCGGCATCGCCATGTTCGGCTTTATCGGCAGCGCCGTGCTGCTGCCGGTGGTGCTGTTCTACTTCCTGCGCGACTGGGATAGCTTGCTGAACCGCTGCAAGGAGCTGGTGCCGCCGCGCTGGCAAAGCACGGTTGATGGACTCAGCGGCGAAGTCGATGGCGTGCTGGGCCAGTATCTGCGCGGCCAGCTGTCGGTAATGCTGATCATGGCCCTGTTCTACGCCACCGGCCTGTGGCTGACCGGCCTGAGCTCCTCGCTTGCCATCGGCGTGATCGCCGGCCTCTTGGTGATCGTGCCCTATCTGGGCGTGATCACCGGCGTACTGCTCGCCACCCTGACTGCCGTGCTGCAATTTCACTCACTGGCCGGCCTGCTGCCGGTATGGGGCGTGTTCCTGCTCGGCCAGCTGCTGGAGGGCTTTGTCGTCACACCGCGCCTGGTCGGCGAGCGCATCGGCCTGCATCCGGTGGCGGTGATCTTTGCCCTGATGGCGTTTGGCCAGCTGTTCGGTTTTATCGGTATTTTGCTGGCCCTGCCGCTGGCCGCCGTCACCCTGGTGGCGATCCGCCGCGTGCGCGAGCAGTATTTCGAAAGCGGCTGGTATCGCCGATGAAGCAGCTGCCGCTCGATTTGCAGCTGCCCGAGCCATTCGGCTTTGACGACTTCCTGATCGGCCCGAATCTGGAAGCCTTTCTGGCGCTCAAGGCGCTGGCCGATGGCGAAGGGCAGGAATCGGTCATCTATCTATGGGGCGAGGCCGGCGTCGGCAAGCGCCACCTGCTGCAGGCCACCATGGCGCGCGCCCAGGAGCACGGCCTGATCGCCCGCTATTACGATGCCGCCACCACCGACCTGGGCGAAACCGCACACGGCGCCCAGCTATTGGCGGTTCACCATGTCGACCAGCTCGATGCCGAAACGCAGATCGTGCTGTTCGGCCTGATCAATGCCCAGCGCGAGCGCGGTGCCGCCATCATCATGGCCGGCCCGCAACCACCCATGCAGCTGCACCTGCGCGAGGACCTGCGTACGCGCCTCGGTAGCGGCCTGGTGTTCGAGATCCAACCACCTGCCGATGAAGACAAAGCCGCCCTGCTGCGCCACCGCGCCCGCGCACGCGGCTGCGAGGTGGATGAGACGGTGTGCCGCTGGCTGGTCACCCACCAGAGCCGCGATCTGGCCTCGCTGACCCGCCTGCTCGACGCACTGGACCGGGAGGCGCTGGCGGCCGGCCGGCCGCTCACCCTGCCCTTTGTGCGCGAGGCGCTGGCAAACAACGCTCTGTCCGATAAAACGCCAGGCCCGCAATCCGCTACCTGACCACCTTACTCCGCCACAACCGGACCCGCCAAGCAGGACACCATGCCACTCTCTGCCTATCTACTCTTTTGCACGGTTGCCCTCGCCTCCACCATGACGCCGGGCCCCGCCGTGATGCTGGCGATACGCAATGGCGCCAATCATGGCTGGCGTACTGCCATCGCCTCGTCGCTGGGCAATATATCGGGCCTGCTCTGTCTCACCTGCGTGAGCATGGCCGGCATGGGCGCCCTGATGAAAAGCTCGGCCGTGGTGTTCGGTATGGTGAAGCTGCTTGGCGCCGGCTACCTGATGTTTCTCGGCATCAAGCAATGGCGCAATGCCGACAAGCCCATGGCCAGCGCATGCGCACAAGAGGAAACCACCGGTACCCGCGCGCTTTATCTGGAAGGCCTGCTGCTTGCCCTCACCAATCCGAAAGCCATCCTGTTCATTGCTGCCCTGCTGCCGCAATTCATCGACAACGATGCGCCGCTGCTCAAACAGGTCGCGATTCTCACCGCCACCTTTCTCACCTTCTCGTTTTGCTCGCTGATGAGCTATGCCACGCTGGCCTCGGTGGCGCAGGCACGCTTTCTCGGCCTGCTGCGCTCACCGCTGTTCAATCGCACCATCGGCGCCTGCTTTATCGCATTCGGCGCCTTGCTGCTGCGACTGCGCCGCGCCTGAGCACCCTGGCGCCCCCCCCCCGGGCCGGGCTGTCCCCGCAAGCCCCGAGCGCCGCGCATGGCGGCAGCGAGTGCGCGAGCAATCTTGTAGACTCACGCTTTTGCCCATCCTGCCCATTCATCATGCGTACCCTGTTTTTGCTAGCCCTGCTGCTTGCCCAGCCCTTCGCCCTGGCCGCGACATCTGCTACCGACGCGCCACCGCCAGCCCCTGCCGGCCAGAGCGAAGCGGCAAAACCGCTGAACGACCGGGTACAGCAAATGCTCAAACCGGCCGATGCCAAATCCACCGCTGCACGCAACAATGCCCCCAGCGCCGAACAACGCGAGTGTGACGAGATCAATGCGGCCTTGGGCAAAGACCCGCAGCCAGACACGGCCGCCCGCTCCGCCACCTCGAAATCGGACAAAGCCAAGCCGCGCGTGCAGTACGGCTGCGTGAAAAACTGAGCAGCAGTGCGCGACACGGTCGCAGCGACTGCCCGCCCATGCGGGCCAGCCGCCCGGAACACCGCACCGCGACTGCTGCGCATAAGCCTCTGATACCGCGTGATTTTCGGCCACCACCCCCTGCTTATTTGCAATAGGCCGGAGGCAAACGGTCGTTTCGTTGTGATCGGTCTTTTAGGGTAAACTGCGCGCTTTGCTCGCTCGCCCGCCATGTCTGTTGCCATTCGTTTTTCTGCCGTCAAGAAGCGCTTCGGCGAGCTTGAAGCGCTCAAAGGCATCGACTTTGACGTGCGCGAGGGCGAGTTCTTTGCCTTGCTCGGCCCCAATGGC
>NZ_JAYRLZ010000203.1:0-8096 GCF_041904975.1 Chitinimonas sp.
TGAACGAAGCGCGGCGCTACTATCAAGCCCTGCTGGTACGCGACCCGAAAGACCCGCTGGCCGCCGCCGCGCTGGCCAGCCTTGCCAGCGACCGTGAAGTCGAGGGCTCCGAAGGCAAATTACGCCAGCTGTATGAGGCCCAGCCGCAGGCTGCCACCGCCAGCGCGCTGGGCAGCCTGCTGGCCAAACAAGGCCGCTGGCGCGAAGCGCAGGATTTCTACTTTCGCGCCTACAGCGCCGCACCAGGCGACCCTGACCATGCCTTCAATCTGGCAGTCAGCCTGGATGCGCTGGGCGAGCGGCGCCTGGCCGCCGAATACTATGGCAAAGCCTTGGCCGGCAGCGGCGGTGGCTTCGATCGCGACGCCGCCAACCGGCGGCTGGATGCCTTGGGCCGGCCATGAGCGAAGCACCGAAAAAACTCCCCTTAGGGGAATTGCTGGTCTTCAAGGGCATCATCACCCAGGACCAGCTGCGCATTGCGCTGACCGAGCAAAAGAAGACCGGCACGCCGCTCGGCAAAGAATTGGTGCGGCTGGGCTTTGTGTCCGATGCGATCTTGCGCGAGGCGCTGTCGGAGAACTTGGGCCAGAGCGCGGTTGATCTATCCAAGACCATCCCCACTGCCGCCGCCATCGGCCTGCTACCCAAAGATGTGGCCAAGCGCAATCTGATGCTGCCCCTGGCAGTGGACGACGAGAGCAAGAAGCTGACCGTGGCGATGGCCAACCCGAACAATCTGGTCGCCATCGACCAGGTGCGGGCGCTGCTGCGCAATGCCTATGAAGTTGAGCCGGTACTGGCCGGCGAAACCGACATCATCCGCAGCATTGACCAGTACTACGGTTTCGAGCTGTCCATCGACGGCATCCTGCACGAGATCGAAACCGGCCAGGTCGATTACGCCAGCCTGTCGTCCGCCGATGCCGAATACAGCCAGCCGGTAGTGCGCCTGATCGACGCCTTGCTGGCCGACGCCGTGCATCGCAACGCCTCGGATGTGCACTTCGAGCCCGAGCCGCAGTTTGTGCGCATCCGTTACCGCATCGATGGCGTGCTGCGGCAGATCCGCAGCCTGCACAAGACCTACTGGCCGGCCATGGTGGTGCGGCTCAAGGTCATGTCCACCATGAATATCGCCGAAACGCGTGCGCCACAGGACGGCCGCATTTCGTTGACCGTGTCGGGCCGTGCGCTGGACTTCCGGGTAGCCGCCCAGCCCACCGTGTATGGCGAAAATGTGGTACTGCGTATTCTCGACCGGCAAAAGGGCCTGGTGCCACTCGACCAGCTTGGCTTGCCCGACGACAACCTCAATATGCTCAAACTGATGATGGCCCGCCCGGAGGGCATCATCCTGGTAACCGGCCCGACCGGCTCCGGCAAGACCACCACGCTGTATTCCATTCTCAGCCACGTCAACAGCGAGGGGGTCAATATCATGACCCTGGAGGACCCGGTCGAGTACCCGCTGCCGATGATCCGCCAGACCTCGGTATCAGAAAAAATCGACTTCGCCTCCGGCATCCGCTCGATGATGCGCCAGGACCCGGACATCATCCTGGTCGGCGAAATCCGTGACAAGGACACCGCCGAAATGGCGTTTCGCGCCGCCATGACCGGCCACCAGGTGTACTCCACCCTGCATACCAATTCGGCAATCGGAGCCGTTCCACGCTTGCTCGATATCGGCGTGCTGCCCGACATCATGGCCGGCAATATCATCGGCATTGTCGCGCAGCGCCTGGTACGCAAGCTGTGCAAGCACTGCAAGGTCAGCTACGAGGCCGATCCGTTCGAGCGCCACCTGTTTGGCATCGACGCCCATGTGCCCTTGACCCTGTTCCGCGCCGAAGGCTGCGAGCACTGCGATAACCAGGGCTACAAGGGGCGGATTTCCGTATTGGAAATCCTGAAAATGGATGGCGAACTCGACGAGCTGATTGCGCGGCGCGCTACCACCCGCGAAATCCGCCGCCACGCCTTGGCCAATGGCTTCCGACCGCTGGCCGAGGATGCGATCCGCCGCGTGGTGGAAGGCCTGACTTCGCTGGATGAAATCTCGCGGGTCGTCGACCTGACGGACCGCATCTGATGCAGTACAAATACCTCGCCATCGACCAGGCAGGCCGCCAGGTGCGCGGCCAGACCGAGGCCGCCAATCTGGTTGACCTGGAGTCACGGCTGAACCGGCTTGGCCTCTACCTGATCGAGGAGCGCGAGGTCGAATACCGCCCGTCGCTGTTCGGCGGCAAAAGCATACGGCGAGCCGACCTGATCACCTTCTGCTTCCATATGGAACAACTGACCCGCGCCGGCGTGTCGCTGCTGGAAGGCCTGGACGACTTGCGCGATTCGCTGGAAAACCAGCATTTCCAGCAGATCATCGCCACCATGATCGAAGATATCGAGGGCGGGCTACAGCTTTCGCAGGCCATGAACAAACATCCGACCGTGTTTGACGCGGTGTTTTCCAATCTGATCCAGTCCGGCGAAGCCACCGGCCGCCTGCCCGATGTGCTGCTCAATCTGACCGAAACCCTGAAAGCCCAGGACGAGCTGGCGGCGCAAACCAAGAAGATCATCATGTACCCGGCCTTTGTCGGCACGGTGATCCTTGGCGTGATTGCCTTTTTGATGATCTATCTGGTGCCCAAGCTGGTCGGCTTTATCAAGAATATGCAGCAGACCCTGCCATGGAACACCAAGGTGCTGATCGCCGTATCGGATTTCTTTGTCAATGACTGGCCTGTCATCGTCGCCAGCCCGTTTATCCTGCTGTTTGCCATGTGGCTGTGGAAGCGCAGCGACCCGCAGTACCAGTACAAGGTCGATGGCATCAAGCTGAAGATTCCGGTGATTGGCCCCTTGCTGAAAAAAATCGTGTTGGCGCGTTTTGCCAACTACTTCGCCATGATGTACGACGCCGGCATCACCATTCTGGACAGCCTGCGCATACTGGAAGGTGTGCTCGGCAATCTGGTGCTGGCCAAGGGGCTGACCGAGGTACGCGAGTTGATCAGCGAGGGCCAGGGGGTATCGAGCAGCTTCGAGCGGGTGCGCATGTTTCCCCCCTTGGTGATTCGCATGCTGCGGGTGGGCGAGAGCACCGGGGCTCTCGACAATGCGCTGCGCAATGTCAGCTATTTTTACGACCGCGACGTCAAGGAATCGATCGAAAAAGCCCAGGCCCTGATCGAGCCGGTCATGACCGTGGTGTTGGGCCTGATCCTCGGCTCGGTGATGATTTCGGTGCTGGGGCCGATTTACGATTTGCTGACCAAGCTCAAGACCTGATATGGCACTGCCGCGCTTTTATCTGTTCATCACCGAAAGCGGCCTGACCGTCTCGTCCGGCAGTAGCGCTGTACTGGAGCAGATTCACGCCTTCACGGCCGATGCCGACGGCCTCACCGCCTTCGAGCAATTCATCGACGGCCAGCGCCAGGCGCTCTACTACCTGCTGGTGGACTTGCAGGAAGAGGACTACCGGGCGGAAACCATACCGCATGTCGGCGCACGCAACCGCCAGCGCATCATCCGTCGCCGGCTGGAGTCGCTGTATCGCGAAACACCTTACCGCAGCGCCACCCCGCAAGGGCGTGAATCCACCGGCCGGCGCGATGACCGTTTCCTGCTCGCCGCGCTGACCAATCGCCTGCCACTCGATCAGTGGCTGGAGCGGATAAACGCACGCGATCTGCGCATAGTCGGCGTGTACTCGGTCACCCTGCTGACTGCCCGGCATATCCGCCGTGTCGCCGCAATCCCGGCCAAGGCCTTGATTGTCACGCGCCAGTTCGGCAGCGGCCTGCGCCAAACCTATATCGCCGATGGCAGCCTGCGCTTTTCGCGCCTGACCGCGCCGGAAGTGGATGATCACCAATCATTCGCCAGCCTGCTGGCCGGCGAAGCCGCCCGCGCCCGCCAATTTCTGGCCAGCCTGCGCGCCATCGACCGGCTTGAACCGATGCAGGTCGTCATGGTCTGCGCCGATCAGGAAGTGGCGCCCCAGCGTGCCGCCTGCCCGGATAGCGAGTTGATCCACTACCAGTTCCTGGCAATCAGCGATTTCGCAGCCAGCTTGGGCGTTTCGCCGCTTCAGCTAGGCGACAGCTGCGAGCCAGTGTGGCTACGCCTGATCGCCCTGCGGCAACCGTCCAACCATTACGCCACCCCAGTTCAGCGCAAACCTTATCTGTTCTGGCAGATCAGCCGCGGCCTGCTGGCCACCACGGCTGTTGCGGCGGTGGCGACTATCGGTGCTGCTTTATGGTTTTGGCAACAATCCAGCCAGCTCGCACGCGATACCATGCGACAGCAGCAACAACAGGCCGCTGCCGAGGCACTGTATGCCAAGAATGCGCCGCAAACCCAGGCAGGTGAATTGACACCGACCGGCATGAAGAACGTCGTTCTTGCCTACCGCAAGCTGGTGGAAGAGCGGCCGCAGCTCACGCCCAGCCTCGTCACCATTTCCGGGTTGCTTGAGCAATTTCCTGAAGTGGAATTGAATGAACTGGCTTGGCGCGTCAGCAACGATCCCAATGCCATTCCGGAAGGTTTCAGCGATCAGGCAGACAGCAATACGACTCCCGCTGCGGGACAAGTGCCAGTCGATGGCACGGCAGTGCCAGCAACGTCGCCCTATGTGATTGTCGCCTTCAAGGCGACACTACCCGGATACGAGCTGCGCCACCGCGATGCGATCGATCTCCTCAATCGCATCAATGCCGCCCTGGCGACGCGCGCCAACACCAAGGTCAGCACGCTTGCACTGCCTGTCGACACCCGGCCGGAAAAATCCTTGTCGATAAACGGCTCTGGCGAAAAAGCGGCTGCAGCCCAGTTTGCCATCAAGCTGGTAAGCCAATTGCCGCCGACAAGCCCTGCCGGGGGTGCGCCATGAACTTCCAGCTACAGGATCTGCACCGCATCAAGCGCTCACTCAGCGCAGCCTTGGTGTCGTTGGCACTGCTGATCGGCGTGGTAGTCGGCGGGCGCAAGCTCGAAGCACAACACCAGGCGCAGCACGAGGAAGCCGTCAGTGCAGCCAGCGCCGCCCAGGCCAAGGCCGAGGCCGCGGTAGCAGATCGGGCCAAAGTCGATACCTACAAGACCATTGTCGATAGTTTGCGCCAGCGTGCCGTACTGGGCACCGAGCAGCGCCTGCCCTGGGTGGAATACGTCACCGCAACCTCGCTGACAGGCAACCCGGTCAGCTTGACCGTGCAGATCTCGCCACGCCGTATCCTGGAAGACGCGCCACCGAGTCCGGAACCGCTGGAAAACCTGCAGCTTTATGCCAGCAAATTCACCCTGGACAGCAAGCTGCTGCATGATCTGGATGCCGTACGGCTGATCGATTCGCTCAGGCAGATGCAAGGCGCCTTCATACTGCGACAGTGCCTGCTCAAGCGCGCACCGGATGGTGCCAGCGGTGAGCAGCCCTATCTGATGACCTTCAGCTGCGATGGCGACATCATCACCATCGACAAGCCCGCCAACGCACCGGGAGCGCCGTCATGAGAAACGGACACATGCTGCTGTGCGTGCTGGCCATGCTGCCCCTGCTAACCCGGGCAGAAGAGGCTGCCAAGCCGCCAATTGGTCGCCTGTTTTTCAGTCAGGCAGAGCGCGATGAACTCGACCGCATCCGGGTCGGTATCGAAAGCGCAGACAGCGGTCGCGATATCCGCCTGGACGGCATCGTGCTGCGCCACGGCAAGCCGCCCATCGTTTGGGTAAATGGCAAACGCTTTCGCGGTGGCAGTGTGGCAGGGGCCAGCGTTCAGGCAACAGGACTCGACGCCAGTACCATGGTAGTCACCCTACCCCCACCCGACCCGCGCAATGTGCGCATCCGCGTCGGCCAGACGCTCGATCCCGCCGGCGGCAATCTGCGCGAGGTTTACCAACGCCCGCCGCAGGAATTGAACCTGCTGCTTCAAGCACTTGGACGACGTGGCCAGCCGCCTGCCGCCGGAAAAACCGGCAAAACGGCGGCGCCAGCTACCAGCCAATCCCACACGGCCGGCGCACCGACGCCAAGTCGCCCACAATAATTTTTCGAAAGATGCTTGACGCCCATCCGTGAATACTGTTTAATTCGGCCTCTCTACGGCGGCCAGTTAGCTCAGTTGGTAGAGCAGCGGATTGAAAATCCGCGTGTCCGTGGTTCGATTCCGCGACTGGCCACCAAGCATTCAAGCGGCTCACAGCAATGTGAGCCGCTTTTTGTTTTGGCGTCGCTCGCCGCAGCGCCGTCGCTACTGATAGCGCGCCACAATCGCCGCCAGCGTGCCATCGACCTTCATTGCGCGCAAAACAGCGTCGATCTCCGGCAAGATGCCGACATAAGGTGACTTGCGACTGATCAACAAATGCAGGCTGCGCGCATCCAGTTGCGCGACCTCGGCAACCTGGTCTTTCAGGCCCAGCTCACGCAGGTAATAGCGCAGCACGATGGGGCTATCGGGAATCGCATCGATGCGCCCGGCAACCAGCATTTTCAGCAGGCTGTCCGGCTTGGGGGCACGTTCGACACTCAAGCCCTGCAGGCGCTCCTCCGCCCAGTTATTGCCTGCGGTCACGCCAAGGCTGAAACCGGCAAGATCCCTGGCGTCACGCACTTTGGCCAGTTGCTGTTGCCTTGGATGCTGGCGACTGACAAACAGACTCACACTCCAGTCCACCACAGGCACCTCGCTGACCAGTGCATAGGCACGGCGCCTTTCGCTCGGAAAGGCGATCATCGCATCAGCGCTACCTTGTTCGACATAGCTTTGCGCACGTACCCAAGGCAGCACCTCCATCTGCACCGGCAGCCGCAAACGCCGCACCAGCGCTTCGCGCACGATGTCGGCCTCAATACCCATTACCTCACCGCTGGCGGCTTGCCAGCTATAGGGTGCGTATTCGGTCATCACCAGCCGCAACGGCGCAGCGAATGCGAAGCAGGACAGGATGACAAGCAGAAATTGGCGCAAGATCATTCAAGCAGCATAGACATTTTCCGAAGCGGCTCCAGCGCTTGGAGGCTCGCCCGCGCAGCGGCGGCAAGCGGCACTCTGGCACCGAAGCATGCCAGGCCATGCCGACGCCGGCAGCACAGTGCAGGCTTGTAGAATCCGCCAACAGCTTGCAGCGCACTCAAGCGTGGCGATTCGCGCAAGGCGATCTGCCATACTGGTCACTCATCAGCAAGGGCTTGTAGCGTTTACGCGAGCCAAACGATACCGCACGATCCGGAGAGGTTTGATGAACGTCCTTAGCCATGAAAATGTTTTCCTGCTGGCCGGCGCCGGCCTCAGTAGCACTGCTGCCGTGTTGCATGTCTTGATCATCTTTGGCGGCGCCAACTGGTACCGCTTCTTTGGCGCCGGCGAAGCAATGGCAAAGGTGGCCGAGGCAGGCTCCGTCTATCCGGGCTTCATTACATCGGGCATTGCCTTGCTGCTGATGCTGTGGAGCGCCTATGCCCTGGCCGGTGCCGGCTTGCCGGTATTGTCTGGCCTGCCCCTGATCAAACCAGCCTTGCTGGTCATTACCGCCATCTATCTGTTGCGCGGCATGGCGCCACTACCGCTTTGGCTGCTGGCGCCACGCCAGCTCACTCCATTCTGGCTCTGGAGCTCGGCCATCTGCACCATCTTCGGATTGGTGCACCTGCTTGGCCTGTTACAAATCTGGCGACAAAACTGAACCTGACAGCACCAACACGCCGGCCAGCCAGCGACTACCATCCAATTTTCAGCCGGAACCATGCCCATGAATACCGCAGCAAGAAGCGATCTTGCCGAGCAGTTTCGCCGCGAAGGGGTACGCGATATCGAATGCATCTTTCCCGACGTATCCGGCTATCCACGCGGCAAATTGATGCCGGCAGCCAACTTTTCCGATGGCGTTGAGCTACGCATGGCGCAGGCAATTCCGATGCAGTGCGTGACCGGCGAGTATTCCTACGACCCGATTTTCCCCGATGAAGACCCTGATGTTCGCCTGGTACCGGAGCCGGCCAGCCTGCGCCGTGTGCCCTGGAGCAGGACACCGCGCTATCTGGCGATACACGATTGTGTGGAATTGAGCGGTGAACT